>CAWBIS010000159.1:0-3058 GCA_963788485.1 Terriglobia bacterium | reverse complement strand
CCGGATCGCCCAAACCCGATCCGGGAAAGTGGCCAGGCGATCGCGATGGCGGCGAGCGAACCCACAGTACCGGGCGCAAAGGACGAAAAACCGCACCCGAACCACGTGGCGAGCAGCCAGGCGGTACCTGCGTCGCGCCTACTCGTCGTCTTCACCGGACTGCGGCTCGCGATCGATCTTCGGGTACGCAGGCGTCGAAATCACGTATTTTTCCGTAGCCCAGTTCCCGAGGTCGATCTCCCGGCATCGTGCGCTGCAGAACGGCGCTTCGGGCTCCGTGAGTTTCACCGGTTTCTTGCAAATCGGGCACCGCATAATCCATCAAACCAAGCTCACCGGGCGGGAATCTGGTTCGGGATCACAAATCCCGGTGCGGGTGCGATATGAATCAGATCCGAGAACACCGGCGACGATTCAGTCGCTGCAAGCAGCGTACCGATAAGGTCGTAATCGTGCGCTTCGGTGATCCGCAGCAGCCGCATCTGGCCCGCCGCCGGCTCCGCGCCTTCGAAATCATTGATCAGCACGGTGCCGTCGATCTCCGGCGCCTGTGTCGACATACGTGCCTGCCACAACAGATCGGTATCGGGCGACGGACCCTCCACCAGCACCGGGACCTCGCGCCCCACCATCGCCCGGTTCTTCGTCCGCGAAATCTTCCGCTGGATCGCCATCAAACGGCGCTTGCGGTTCGAAATCGTACGTCCATCGACCTTCCCATCGAGTTCGTAGCTCTTGCTCGTATCTTCATCCGAATAAGAGAAAACGCCCAGCCGGTCGAACTGCGCGGCTTCTACAAACTGGCACAGCGTCTCGAAATCCTCCGCGGTCTCGCCCGGGAAACCGGCGATGAAACTGGTTCGGATTGCCACCCCGGGGATCGTTCGGCGAATGCGCTCAATCAGTTTCAGGAAGATATCCCCCGAAGCGCCGCGTTTCATCCGTTTCAGCACGGGCGCGCTGGCGTGTTGCAGCGGCATGTCGATGTATTTCACCAGAGCGGCGTGCTCGGCGATCGTATCCAGCAGCTTTTGCGTGACTTTGTTCGGATACGCATAGAGGAAACGCACCCACTTGCGCTGAGCCGTTTCGATCTCCGCCAGTCGCGCCAACAGTTGCGCCAGACCGTCCCTGATGCCCAGATCTTCCCCGTAGCAGGTCGTGTCCTGGCCGATCAGATTGATTTCGCGCACGCCCTGTCCAAAAAGGCGCGTGGCCTCGGAGATCACGGATTCAAACCGGCGACTGCGGAAATTGCCCCGATACTGCGGGATCACGCAGAAAGTACAGGGGTGATCGCACCCCTCCGCGATCTTCAGATACGCGAAGTGCCGCGGCGTAGCCAGAACGCGCGGCGTGAGGTCGTGATAAAGGTAAGGCTCGGGCGTGCCGCCAGGCTCGTCGATTCCCTCGCAAACGGCCACGATCCGCTCGATTTCGTTGGTACCGATGATGGCATCGACCTCCGGCAGATCTGTCCGGATATCGCCGCGATAGCGTTCCACCAGACAACCCGCGACCACCAGTCGCTTAGCCTGGCCGATTTTCTTGTATTCGGCCATTTCGAGGATCGTGTCGATCGATTCCTTCTTGGCCGGATCGATGAAACTGCACGTATTGACGACCAGAACGTCCGCCTGATCGGGATGCGAGGTAAGCTCATGCCCACGCGCGGTAAGCTGGCCCATCATCACTTCACTATCGACGAGATTCTTCGGACAACCGAGACTGATAAAACCGACTTTCAAGGGGTTCTACCCATGATAACGTGAATATCGCGGATGTCACCGGCCGCTGCCATCGTCTTGCTGACTTCCGCGGTTTTCGCGCAGGCCCCCGATACGACGTCCGCGTGAAAATCCCGGCGGGCGCGAGCAACGATCAGGTCCGGCTGATGTGGCATGCCCTGCTGGCCGAACGCTTCGAATTGAAGTTGCACCGCGAGTCGGGCGCCTTACCGTTCTCCACCCCTCATAAATGGCAGAGATCGGTGGCGGCTGCTGCCGTGGCAGTGACGGAGACAGCAAGCGTTCCCGCAGTTGCGGCGGCGCTTTGAACGCCCGCGCTCTCCGGCGTTACCGTTGACTCGATGCCAGTTCCCAACAATGCCGAGGGGGCGTCAACCGCAGCGCAGAGCGGCACCTGCCCCAACTGATTCAACTTCAGCACCACAAATCCCCGATTGCTCGGTCCGCCGAGCGTCACTCCCGTTACCGCATAGCCGCCGTCTGAAGTGGGATCGATCGACGTGGCATAGGTCCCGGCCACCCCGGTTTTGAATCCGTTCTGCCACAGGACGGCGCCGTTCGCGTCAAGTCCCGCCGCGATGCTGGTGTACGTTGCGTTGGTCAAAGCGCGGGATGTGAGAAACACGTAGCCGCCGCTGGCGATCTGTCGCACGACACTGACAATGGCCGCCGACACGTCGCCATCGTCGGTAGAAGCCGCGGTGTCCGGCGCCACCATCTTTGTGAGGCTGAAAGTCTGTTGCCAGGTTACCGAGCCGGTCGAGTTGAGCTTCATCACCGCGGCACGGTTATACGTTGTACTCTCGTTCCCGAAGTCAAACGACGCCCCGACGATATAACCGCCGTCGGAGGTCTGTTGAATTGAATTCGCCGAGGTGTCGTAGAAATCGACGTACAAGTTCTGCCACTGAGGATTTCCGCTGCTGTCCGTTTTCACGACGAACGCCCCGTTGGCGAGATTTCCGGCTGCCGCGTAGCCGCCGTCGGAGGTAAGGGTCACTCCGAAGAATTGCCCAAACGCACCGGCGTTATACGGGTTATAGGTCATTTGCCAGGTGGAGTCTCCGGTGGAGTCCAGCTTCACCAGCCACGCCTCCGTACCGTTCCGGCCCGCCGCGATAAAGCCGCCGTCGGGCGTCTGCTGAATGGAATAAAAATAGGTGTAAGTCTCGGGTGAACTCAAGACCTCGCTCCACGTCAACCCGCCGCTACTGTCCAGCTTCATCACCCATGCCGCGCTGTTGGCGTTTCCCGCCAGGATGTAGCCGGAATCGCTGGTCTGCTCGACCGAGACCAGCTGGCCGGATATC
>CAWBIS010000158.1:0-5650 GCA_963788485.1 Terriglobia bacterium | reverse complement strand
TCGGCTCGGAGGCAGGAATTCGCAGGCTTCTCAAAGGCGATGTGGACTTTGGCGCCTCGGACAGCCGCGGGGTTATTCACGATATCGCGCCGGGCGAGGAAAGCAAGTATCTGCTGCTGCCGTCTGTTGTGGGCGCGGTCGTGCCGATCGTCAATCTGCCTGGACTTCCCGGGGAAATTTCCTTCACTGCGGATGCGCTGGCCGGTATTTTCCTTGGCAGGATCAAGAAATGGAACGATCCGGTTCTGAAGAGGATCAACCCGCGCGTTGACCTCCCGGATCTGCAAATCGTCGTGATACATCGCGCGGAAGGAAGCGGCACCAGCTATGCATGGACCGACTACCTGTCCAGGACGAGTTCGGCATGGAGAGACGCGGTGGGCGCCGGCCTCGACCCCAAATGGCCAACCGGCCGGGGAGCCACCGGGAATGACGGCGTCGCCAGGCTTGTCAAGGAACTGGGCGGCTCGATCGGCTACGTGGAATACATCTACGCGCTGCAAAACCACCTGAATTACGGGAAGGTTCGTAATCGCGACGGGGAGTTCGTTGAAGCCAGCCTGGAGAGCATCGCGGCGGCTGTCAGCCACGCCGCGCAGAATCGGGACGATCTGAACATGTCGATCGTGGATGCGCCGGGTGCGGAATCGTATCCGATCGCCACGTTTACATGGCTCATCGTGCCGGCTCACATCCCCGATGAAGCCAGGCGGACTGCGATCGCTTCATTTCTGAGTTGGACGCTTGGCCCCGGTCAACGGCAGGCTGCGGCGCTGGGTTATCTGGCGCTGCCGAAAGAGATCGTGGGAATGGAAGCGGACGCGATTGCCATGATCCACTGATTCCGCGCCCGCAATATTCCGGGCGCGGCGAATCGGGGGACGCCCAATGGCGTCCTGTGCGCTGAAGCCCGTAACGGCTGCGGCGGGGCGCGCATCACTCTGAAGAAGAGTATTGTTGAGAAGCGTATGAACCAATCCATTTCACGAAGAACATTTCTTGCGGCTGCGGCGGCGGGCGTGGCGTTGGGTCAGGAACGGCCATCGGAACCTGCCGCGGGACCGGATGCCAAATTCTCGACAGACGTAAAAGTGGTGAATGTTCTGGTGACGGTCCGGGACAAGCAGGGCAAGATCGTTGCGGATCTGGGCAAAGACGACTTCGAATTGACCGAAGACGGGCGTCCCCAGACTATCCGCTACTACTCGCGCGAAACCGATCTGCCACTGACTCTGGGGTTGCTGGTAGACACGAGCATGAGCCAGCGGACGGTCCTCGATCAGGAGAAAGACGCCAGCAGCCGGTTCATTGAAAAGGTTCTGCGGGAGGATCGGGACCAGACCTTTCTCATCCATTTCGATCACGACACCGAATTATTGCAGGATCTGACTCCCTCGCGGGACAAGCTGGAGCGCGCACTGAATCAGCTCCAATTGCCGGATGATGGACGTCCGCAGATGAGGCGCAGCGGCGGTTACGGCGGAGGAGGAGGGTATCCGGGCGGTGGCGGAGGGTATCCGGGGGGCGGAGGAGGGTATCCGGGCGGCGGTGGGGGCGGTTACGGTGGGCGAACGCCCGGGACTACGCTCTACGACGCAATTCTTCTCGCGTCGGACGAATTGATGAAGAAGCAGCAGGGCAGGAAGGCTTTTATTCTGCTGACCGACGGTGTGGACAACGGCAGCAAGACGTCGCTGCCGCAGGCAATCGAACATGCGCAGCGCGCCGACACGCTGGTGTATTCCATCTACTTCACGGGCGAAGAGTCGCGGCCACAGATTCCCATCAGCATCGGCGGAATGGGAGGTCTGGGCGGATATGGCCGCAGACGCGGAGGAGGCGATCCTCAGCAGATGAACCGCCCCGACGGGAGGAAAATTCTGCAGCAGATCTCGCGCGAGACCGGTGGCGGGTTCTTCGAGGTTTCGCACAAACTCTCGATCGATCAGATTTACGATCGCATCGAAGAAGAACTGCGCAATCAATACAGCCTCGGCTACACGCCGGACAACGCTTCGGGCTATGCTTTCCGGAAGATCGGCGTAACGGTCAAACAAAAGGGAATGATCGCGCAGGCGCGCGAAGGGTATTATCCAACCCATTAAAGACCGCCGGCTTTGAATAGCGATTCCGGCTCAAGAGGCAGGCCGGCGAGGGCGCCGGCGATGGAGCGCGGGTCCGCCCTGCCAGTAACCTGACCCACGCTGCTGAAAATCCTGGTATCATATACTCGCTAAGGGACTTGCCCCGGCCTCGTAACACTCCTGGGGTAGCGTCCGTCAAACAAACTTATGATAAAAGTCGAAGGCCTGACCAAGCGATACGCACGCCATGTCGCGGTCAAGAACATTTCCTTCGAAGTAGGTCAGGGCGAGATCGTCGGCTTTCTGGGCAAGAACGGCGCCGGAAAGACGACGACGATGCGAGTCCTCACCTGCTTTCTCCCTCCCACGGAGGGCAAGGCGAGCGTAGCCGGTTTCGATGTCATCGAGCAGCCTCTCGAGGTCAAGAAACGAATCGGCTACCTGCCCGAAACACCACCGCTGTACCCCGAGATGGAAATCTCCACTTACCTCACATTCGTGGCGAAGCTCAAAGGCATTCCCTCCGCTGAGATCCCGAAACGCGTCGACGAGGTTTGCGAACGAACGGCCATCTCGAGCGACAAAAATACCATAATCGGGAAACTGTCCAAAGGCTACCGGCAACGCGTCGGACTGGCGCAGGCGATCATTCATAATCCGCCGGTGCTGATTCTCGACGAGCCCACATCCGGTCTCGATCCGCAGCAGCAGCGCGAAGCGCGCCAGTTGATCGCGAGTCTTTCCGGCGATCACACCATCATTCTCAGCACCCACATTCTGTCTGAAGTGGAACAATCCTGCAGTAAGGTGATCATCATCAACAACGGGGAAATCGTTGTTTCGGATTCGGTCGCCAATCTGCATAATCGCCGCCGCGCTTCCGAATCGGTGTTCATCGAAGTGGGCGGAGCTTCTCCGCAAGCGGTGAAGCAGCGGCTTGAGCAGGTCGCGGGCGTGGCGCGCGTCGTCTCGCTCGATAGCCGGGACGCGGGACTCGCATTTGAAGTCGAGGCGCTCGAGAACTACGCGGTGCGTCCGGATCTGGCGCGTGCAGTGGTGCAGGCCGGATGGAATCTCACCGAACTGCGAAGCATCGGCCAGTCGCTCGAAGAGATCTTCCTCGAACTGACCAAGTCCGAAGAAGTGGGGCCCGCAGCTCTGGAAGCGGCCGAGCCGGTTGAAATCAAGGAAGGGAATCCAGTAACACAATGAGAAACATTTTTACGATTTGCGGTAAAGAGCTGCGATCGTATTTCACTTCGCCGATCGCCTATCTGCTGATGGCGCTTTTCGGTCTGATTTTCGGCTTCTTTTTCTACAGCGCCACGGCGTACTTCGTGGTGGCCGGGCTCCGTTCTCAGATGGGCGGCGGCCAGCAACCGATGAGCATCAACGACTACGTGATCGCTCCGCTGATGGGTAACGCCAGCGTGGTGGGGCTCTTCCTGATCCCGCTGATTTCCATGCGGCTTTTCGCCGAGGAAAAACGAACGGGCACGATCGAACTGCTGATGACGTCCCCGATCAACGATTGGGAAATCATCCTCGGAAAATGGCTGGGCGCGATGACCATGTACCTGTGCATCCTGGCCGTCTCGGCCATCAACGTGGCGCTGCTCTTCGTCTGGGGGCATCCCGACTGGCGTCCGATCCTGACCGGCTATCTGGGGCTGATCCTGCAGGGCGGGACGGTGCTGGCGATCGGAATTTTTATTTCGACGCTGACGAAAAACCAGATCATTGCAGGCGCGGCGACATTCGCCATCTGTCTGCTTCTCTGGGTGCTGAGCTGGGTCAGTTCCTACAACGACGCTCCGTGGGCCGCGGCCGTCGCTTATTGCTCGATCCTGACGCACTTCGAGCCGTTCTCGAAAGGCATCATCGATACCAAGGATCTTGTCTTTTATGGTTCGGCGATTTTCCTGGGACTCTTTCTGACCTCGCGGTCGCTCGATTCCCTGCGGTGGAGGGCATAAGATGGCCAGCGAATGGATTAAAGCGCGCCAGACGAAATACGGGGCTTTTGTCGCCCTGTATCTGATCGTCATCCTGGCGGTGGTCATCGCGGCCAACTGGCTGGCCGACCACCACAACAAGACCGTCGACGTGACCACCAACAAGCAGTTCACGTTATCGGACGAGACAAAGAAAGTCGTCGGCAATCTCAAGCGGCCGGTGACCATTTATTACTTCAATAAGAGCGATTCCTACGATCAGGCGCGCGACATGCTGGATCGCTACAGGAACCTCTCGTCCGAAATCAAAGTGGACTACGTGGATCCCGACAAGAAGCCGGATGTGGCGCGGCTCGAAGGCGCGCGGTCGATGGGAGACATCGTCATCGATAACGGCGAAAAGAAGGAAACGGCGAAGGGTCTGACCGAAGAAGAGCTGACCGGCGCTCTGGTGCGTGCCTCGAAGAACGGCGCGCGGATGGTGTGTTTTGTCACCGGTTCCGGCGAGCACCAGCTCACCGATACCGACCGCGACGGTTATTCGAGCATCAAAGATGCGCTGGAAAAGAACAATTACAAGACCGACACCATTTCGCTGATTGAAAAGCCGGACGTCCCAAAGACGTGCAACGTGGTGGTCATCGGCGGCCCCAAGCACGATTATCTGCAGCCCGCGCTGGATGCGCTGAAGACTTACATCACCGGCGGCGGCAAGGCTCTTTTCAATTTCGACGCCGTGCTGAATGTGCCGGAACAGAAGATGGGCGATACGCCGAAGCTGGCCGAACTGGTTTCGCAGTGGGGCGTGACTCCGAATGGGGATGTGATCCTCGATCTGAGTTCGGCCAGCCGGTTGTTCGGGCAGATCTCGCCGGTGGTCGGCTCGTACGAAAATCATCCGATCGTGCGGGTTATGGCTGACAACGCAACCGTTTTCCCGCTGGCCCGCAGTCTGGATGTGAAGGCGCCGGCCGAGAAGCTGTTCTCCAGCACGGCGGACAGTTATTCGCTGGTCAACCCGAAGACGCCGATCGACGACGCAGAGTTGGCCAAAGCGAAGAAGGGTCCGTTCACGCTGGGCGCCGCGGCGACCATCGGATCGGGCGCAACGCAGGCCCGAATCGTCGTGGTAGGCAGTTCCAGCTGGATGGCCAACAATATAATGTCCGCGCCGATCGGCAACCGCGATCTCGCGCTCAACATGATGAACTGGCTGACCTCGGATGAAGACCTGATTTCGATCCGGCCGAAGCAGCCGGAGGACCGGCGTCTGAACGTGACCGGCAACACGATGCGGGTTCTTTTCATGACCAGCGTGGTGCTGCTGCCGATGATCGTCATTTTCTCGGGTGTTTCCGTCTGGTGGAAACGCAGATAGACCATGAAACCTGGTGGATTATTAGCCGCAGTAGCCGTTCTGGCAGTTCTCGGTGGTGTGATCTGGTGGTCGAACAAACATCCTTCCACCGCGGCCAGTTCGAGTACCCCGGCGGCGCCAAAAATACTCGCGGTGGACTCAAAACAGGTCGACCAGATCACTCTCTCGAAGCCGGGTTCCGAACCGATCCAGCTGGATAAGCTGGCGATACGTAACGGAACGAGGTCAGCACA
>CAWBIS010000157.1:0-36887 GCA_963788485.1 Terriglobia bacterium | reverse complement strand
CACGCCTTCCCTGGCCGCCGATTCCCGCGCCAGCTCGATCGACTTCGGGTGGTAGTCGAAACCTGTAAAACTCGATTTGGGATAACTTTTCGCCATGAGAATAGTGGACGCGCCGAGGCCACAGCCCACATCCGCCACTTTGGCTCCGCTGCGCAGCTTCCGTTCCACACCCTCGAGCGCCGGTATCCAGCTTGAGACGAGGTTCGCATTGTAGTTGGGCCGGAAGAAGCGCTCGGTTCCGTGGAAGAGGTCGTGGTGGTGCTCGTGCCAGCCCACTCCTTCGCCGGTTCTGAAAGCGTTCTCGATTTTTGCGGCATCGTGATAGCAGGCCGAAAGGATCTGGAACACTCCGGGCAGAAACACGGGGCTGTCGTCTACAGCCAGTGCCAGCGCCTGCTCCGGCGGCAGCGTGAACGTCTTCGTCGAGGCATCATACGTAACGTATCCGCTCGCTGCGTTGGCGTTCAGCCACTCCCTGATGTATCTCTCGTTCAGGCCGGTGCGCTCGGCCAGTTGGCCCGAATTGAGGGGGCGGCAATCGGCCATAGCCTTATACAGGCCGAGGCGATCCCCGAGCAGAATGATGACAGCGTGCATGGCCGCGCCCATATCCCCTACGGCCTTTCCCATAAACTCGTTCAATTTTGTCCCGTCGATCGGGAGACGCGGACCTGCTGCAGCGGCCATCGCGTTATTCCTCCACGATAGATGTTGAGTAAACACGGTGGATGTTACATGGACACAGCAACATTTACATCGCAGGGTTATTTCGAAACGGGCGAAAACACACGATAGACAACAATCGAGAACAGCGGCACAAACGCCGCGGACCACGGAGCGAAGCCCGGGGTATCGGACGGTGCCCAGCCCCGCACGGTAACCTGAGTAGTTCATGGCTGAATCACCCATCACACCGCGCGAGAAGGATTTTGCCGCGTGGTATCAGGACGTCGTCCAGCAAGGCGATATGGCGGAACCCGCCGAAATCGTCAAAGGCTGCATGGTCATCAAGCCCAATGGCTATGCCGTGTGGGAAGTTCTGCAGCGCGAGCTGGACACGCGCTTCAAGGCCACGGGCCATCAGAACGCTTATTTTCCCCTGTTGATTCCCGAGAGCTTTTTAAAAAAAGAAGCGGAACACGTGGAAGGTTTCTCGCCGGAACTGGCTGTGGTGACCATTGCCGGCGGCAAGCAGTTGGAGGAGCCGTACGTCATCCGGCCCACTTCGGAAACCATCATCGGCCACTTCTTCGCCAAATGGATTCAGAGCTGGCGCGACCTGCCGGTGCTGATGAACCAGTGGGCCAATGTGGTTCGATGGGAATTGCGCACGCGTATGTTTCTGCGCACCACCGAATTCCTCTGGCAGGAGGGGCACACCGCGCACGCGACGCACGACGAAGCCGTCGAGGAAGTGCTGCGGATGCTCGATATTTACGCCGAAGTGGCCGAAGAGGTGATGGCGATGCCCGTAATCAAGGGCGTGAAGACGCGCTCGGAAAAATTCGCGGGAGCGCTGCGCAGCTATTCCATCGAAGCCATGATGCAGAACGGTCTGGCGCTGCAGGCGGGCACCAGCCACGATCTGGGGCAGAACTTCGGCAAGGCGTTCAACGTCCAGTTCCAGAACAAAGAAGGTCAGCTCGATTATGTCTGGCAGACGAGCTGGGGCGTGAGCACGCGGCTCATCGGCGGCCTGATCATGAGCCATTCGGATGACAAGGGTCTGGTGCTTCCGCCCAGACTTGCGCCGGTGAAAGCGGTGCTGGTGCCGATTTATCGCAAGGACGAAGAGAAAGCGCGCGTGCTCGAAACGGCGCACCGAATCGCTAAAGAGATCGGGGCCAAAATCGACGACCGCGACGGCCATTCGCCCGGCGCGAAGTTCTTCCACTGGGAGCGGCGCGGCGTGCCGGTGGTGCTGGAACTTGGGCCGCGCGATGTGGCGGCGAACAACATCGTGCTGAAGCGGCGAGATACCGGCGCCAAGGAGGTTGTGGCGCAATCCGACGTAGCCGGGCGGCTCGCGGCGGTTCTCGAATCGATGCAGAAGGACCTCTATGGCGCGGCGAAAGAACGGTTGAAGGCGAATACAGTAAGCGCCAATTCAATCGCGGAAGTCGAGGAGATTTTGAACGCCGGCGGCAAGTTCGTGATGGCGCACCTGAAGGACGATCCCGTCTGCGATGCGCGCCTGAAGGAGTTCAAGGCCACGGTACGTAATATCCCGCTGGTCGACGAATGCGACGGGGCGGGGAAATGCATCGTCACGGGCGACCCGGTGGACCGGCGGGTGGTGATAGCGAAGTCCTATTAACCGTCGTCGCGCCGTGATAGTATCGCCCGAGTATGGGCATCGGTTGCCGCCGCCTGGGCATCCTCTACCTGGCGATAGGAACGATCGGCGCAGCTCAACAGGCCTCCGATTTCGCGCTTCGACCTGTTCGGGTCGCGACCGCAATATTCCTTAAGCTACTCTTTACGCATCTATTAATAGTAATGTAAGGTATGTTTAGGGAATATGTCGTCGCAAGATCTTTATTCCGTTGAACAGGTCGCGGATCTTCTGAGCCTGCATGTGCGCACGGTCCGCGGCTATGTTCGCGAAGGAAAATTGAAGGCCGTCCGCATCGGCAAGCAATACCGCATTGCGCGCGAGGATCTGGAAGCGATGACGGGGCGTCCGACCGCGGCATTCGAGCGTGCGCCGGTAACGCGGCATCGTCATATCGAAGTATCGAGCATCGTCGAAATCGATGCGATCAGCCAGGATACGGCCATTCGTCTGATGAACGCGCTGACGGCTGCACCGAAGGGTCGCCCGGAAGGAGATCAGCCCTTCCGCGCCGAGACGATTTATAACGAGGAGCGCGCGCGGTTAAAGGTGATTCTCACGGGCAGCATCGCGACCGTTACTTCGCTTCAGCAGTTCATCGCGTTTTATCTGGAGGCGCAGTCATGACGAGCGTTTTCAAATCGGTCGAGGGCGAACGCAAGGTGCGCAAGCGTTATTTCGAATTCCTCAACAACTGGCCTGTGCGGAGCGAACACGTGCGCCTGGCAACGCGCGAAGGCGAGACCTTCGTCGTCGTGAGCGGGCGCGAAGACGCGCCGCCATTGCTGCTGTTCCACGGCAGCGTCGCGAACTCGGCCATGTGGGTGGGCGATATCGCGGCATGGGCACAGCACTTCCGGATCTATGCGGTCGACATGATCGGGGAGGCCGGTCTAAGTGCGCCATCCCGGCCGCCGCTCGATTCCGAAGCTCACGCGCTCTGGCTCGACGACGTGATGGCGGGGCTCTCGCTGAGGCGGGCATCGATAGCAGGCGTTTCGCTCGGCGGCTGGCTGGCGCTGGATTACGCAGTCCGGCGGCCCGAACGCGTGCATGCCGTCGCGGTACTTTGTCCCGGCGGAATCGGGCGGCAAAAGATCGGCTTCCTGTTCCGGATTCTTCCGTTGCTGCTGCTGGGGTCGAGGGGGAGACGCAAAGCGGCGGAACTGGTGCTGGGCCGCATGCCCGCGGACGCATCACCGGCTGCCCGGCGCATGGCCGAATTCTTCCAGCTCATCCACGAAAACTTCCGGCCGCGGCGGGTGAAGCTGCCTGTCTTCAGCGATGACGTTTTGCGGCAACTGAAGATGCCGCTGATGGCGATCGTGGGCGGCAAGGATATGCTGATCGACTCTGCCGACACGCGGAATCGACTGGAGCGCAACGTCGCCCATGCAGAGATTCGATATCTGCCTGAGGCCGGCCACTTCATTCCGGGCCAGACGGCGGCGATTCTCGATTTTCTGAACCGCGCTCTATCGCGCGCAGATCGGCGCCCGGATCAGGCTCCGGCGGAAACGGTAGCCGAAGCACCGACGTAATTGAAGGTCGGTCCGCAGGTTGCGGATCCCTGAGTCAGGGAGATCGCCATCAGTTGTTGGGCGGGACTCTGCAATTGCAGCATGGTGCCGATTGCGGTTTGCAGGGTCGCATCCGGATTGGTGCTGTTGAAGGAGGCGTGCAGTTGATCCAGCAACGTGCTGAAGAGCTTGTTGAACTGGGTGTTCAATTGAATCGCCTGCGGCGGAAAGCGGGACAACAACGAACCTGGGTTGGCCGCCATCGGAACTATATCGTTCTGATAGCTGGTCCAGTCGCCGCCGGGCTGCATGGACTCCAGAATTTTCTGGAACTGATAATAGTGGGCTAACTCGTTCGGTACATCGCGATGATAATTTTTCACTCCTTCGCCCTGTACCATGATTTCGTTCATTGCCGCGATGGCCCCGGCGACGCTTCTCACGCGATAGATTGTGCCGCTTCCGGGACCCTGGTAATACCCGTTTTCGTCGAGTACCGGATTACTCTCGTCGCTGGCCTGACCGTTGACCGCGGACTTGAAGTCCGCATCGGAGAGTTGCCGGACGAGCGCGATGATCTCCTCGTAGAACTCACCAATCGTTGCCCAGCCGTCCGGTGGGGCCACCGGATCGTCGTAGCGTGGAAGTTCGATCTTGAGAAAAGTGTCAAGCGACGAGGGTCCGAGTGGCCCCAGACCGACGACGAACGGGTTGCTGGTTTTGGAATGCCCCGGCAGCGCTCCCGGATAAGAAGGCACCGGATGTTGGGGATTGGAGCCGTTCAGCGACGGCTGTCCGCCCGTGGCGCTGAGGATGTTGCAGGCGATGGCGAGGTGGATCATCTCCTCGCGAATCACGGTCACCAGATGCCTCGTGGCCGCTTTCGCGCCCGCGGAGGTTGCCTGGGGTCTGATCGTCCACAGGGCGGTCAAATATGGAGGCAGCGTGGCCTGTTCCAGTTGAATGGCCGTCTGCAGATCGTCCTGCAAAGTCGCCAGAACTTCCGCTTTGGACATGGCCTGTACGTTCAATCGCATGGTAATTCGGTATTCCTTTCATGCGGCCGCATCGATTTCTCGTTAACGGCGGCCCGGAGCGGCGGCACGGCACGATTCTATCGCTTATCGACGACAATTACGCCGCCTTTAATGTCTTCGATGAACGGTTAATCCGTGGCGATGATCCGCGGCGATAACTTCCCGGCTGTGCCGCACTTGCTAGACTGACCCACAGATGGCGGAACTGGAGATCCGGCCGACGCCGAAGATGCGCATGCGCGTGACCGCGCTGGTCGCCATAAGCATCGTCCTTTCTTCCACCGAAATGTATCTGCTGGCCGGCGGCGGCGCCGATTTATTTGCCCGGCGCACGACTCTCACGACCTATATGCCGGATGCCGCGGGATTAACCACGGACTCAGACGTGCGGCTGAGCGGCCTGACAATCGGAGACGTAAACGCGGTAGATCTTTCCGGTTCGGACGACCCGCGGCGGATCGTCCGTATTCAGATGCGAATCCTGACTCGTTATCTGAAGTACATCCCGTCCGATTCGGAAACCGATGTGAACGCGGACACGATCGTCTCGGATAAATTCGTCGAGATCGCGGAAGGGAAGAGCGCGCTTCCGGTCGCGGAGAACGCGGTTCTGGAGAACAAGCCGATGACTCAGGACACCGACCGCGCCGAAGTGATCCAGGCGCTTACGGAAAAGGAAAACCAGGTCAACCAACTGCTGATGGAAATGTCGTCGCCCGAGACGCAAATCGGCAGATTTATCCTCGGGTCCGGAGAATATGACCAGGTACTGAACGGCGTCAGCGATTTCGACAGGTCCCTGCATTCGTTTCTGAATCCCCGGAGCGAACTGGGCCAGGCTATCTATTCGCCCGAGCTATACAACAAGATTCGACAAATGCTGACAACCGTGGACGGGGTGCTGACACCGATACAGAACGGCGAAGGAACCGCGGGCCACCTTTTCGCGAGTGATGAGCAGTACGACGATTTTGTGCGGCAGATCGGCGATCTTCGCGCCACGCTGGCGGATGCGAATGCGGGTCGCGGGTCCCTGGGTTCGCTGCTGCAGGACGATGCGGCTTACATGCGCGTGGTGCGCCTGCTCGCGTCCACGGACGCGATGTTGGCGTCTGTGAACGCAGGAGACGGCCAGTTCGGGCACCTGCTGACGAACGCGCAGCTTTACGAATCGCTGAATGGTTCGCTGCAGGACCTTGGGGCGAAGTTGCGCGATCTGCGGGAACACCCGCAGAAGTACCTGCGGGTTCGCCACAAAATCTTCTGATTCATTTCGCGCGGTGAAATCTCACCGGGATCAGGCTCAATTGCGATTCAGGCGCGGCGTTCCGTCCGAATTTGCGGGGTGCGATCCCGGAAGATCGTAGAGACGCGCCCGGACTTCTTCGTATTCGGACGTGTTGACGACGTACGTATCGCGCCGGGGGAGCAGTGTATCGATGTTCTTCTGCGTTTTCTCGATCCGGTCCGGTGTCGCCGGATGGTTGCGGAAGAGCGTTGCCACCTTTCGGTGCTGCCGGCGCTCGGTCGACTCGATCTCCTCGAAGAGATCGACGCTTGCATCCGGATCGTAGCCCGCTTTCCACAAATACTCGACGCCAAGCAGATCGGCCTCCGTCTCAAATTCGCGCGAGAGATTCAGGAAGGCCATCGGCACGACAAGAGTCACCGCCTGTCTCGCGACGATGCCGGGAATGCCGCCGAGCAGCATGAGAGGAAGGCTTCCGATACCGAGCAGCCGGTTGCGCGAGGCTTGCCGGGTGGCATGCCGCGCGGCGGCGTGGCCCAGTTCGTGCGCGAGTGCGGAAGCCAGCTCCGCCTCGTTGGCGGTCAGTCGTATCAGACCCGTGTCTATAAAAACAAATCCGCCCGGCAGCGTGAACGCATCGATCTCATCGGACTCGATGATTTTGAAGCTGACCGGGAAGGTGACATCGGAATTGTGTACCAGATTCTGACCGATGCGGTTCACGTATTCCGAAATGATGGGGTCGTCGACAATTCTCGCCTGCTTCTCGACTTCGATATCGAGCTGCCTGCCGAGAGCGATCTCCTGGTCGAGGCTGTAAAAATTGAAGCCCTTGTCGACTTTGCGAATGCCGATTTCAGTGGGGTCTTTTTTACTGTCCCGGGCGGAGGCTATCAGCGGGAGGAGCGCCGCCAAAATCGGGATCGCCGCTGATCTCTTCATCCAGTAATCGCCGTTCCGTTATTTTCGCACGGTGGGCGACATCAGTTCGCCAGCCACTTTTCGAGGTTCTGCTTCTGTGCTTCGGTGGCATCGGGCCGGATTTCGAGCTGCCACTTCTTCGGTTCCTCTCCGAGCGTCAATGGGATGCGCGCCAGACGATCCCTGCGCGCGACCAGAATAGACACCTTGTCGCCTGGTCGATAATTCTCGAGGCGCTGCGTCAGCTGATCCGGCCGCACGCGAAAATCGTCGATGGCGATGATCTCGTCGTCCACGCTGAGCCCGGATGCGTAACCTGGCGCGTTGCGCGGAACAGTTCTCACAAGGAGGCGCCCGTTATCGATCCGCGTCTCGACTCCCAGCCATGCCTTAGCGGGTCCATTCTGAGGCTTGTTGGCGAATCGCAGGCCGAACCAATCGAGGGCCTCCGTGTAATCCAGTTCTTCGGTCGATTCGACCGCGCGGTGGAAGAAATCGCCCAGCGGCTCCCCGGCGACCTTCTCCGCGGTGGCTTTGAACTGATCCGGCGTGAATCCGCGATCGCCCGAGAACTCGGCGAAAGCCAACCGCATGAGGTCGTCGAGCGACTTCGCGCCCGCCGTGGCGTGACGGATGCGGGCGTCGAGAAGCCAACCCACGACCGCGCCTTTCGTGTAATAGCTGATGGTGGTGTTGATCGAGTTCTCGTCGGGGCGATAGAGCTTGATCCATGCGTCATAAGAGGCCTGCTCGGCCGATTGAAACAGGCGGCCGGGCGTGGATTGAAGCGTGGCGATGGTCGCCGACAAGGAACCCGGTGAGGGCGGAGTATCGGTGCCGAGAAATTCCGCGGTGCTCGAAAGGGCCGCGCGGCGAAGCGTCAAAGGCGCGTAGTAGTCGGTGATGCCTTCTGCGACCCAGAGGCTGCGGGTGGGGTTTTCGTTCTCATAATCGAACGGGCCGAGCTCGACAGGCCGAAGCCGCTTGATGTTCCAGGCGTGAAAGTATTCGTGCGCAACGAGGTCGAGCCACTGCAGATAACCGCGCCGCGTGCGGGTGGCCCAGCGACTGGTCATCATGCAGACTGAATTGCGATGTTCCAGTCCGCCGCCGCCTTCGGTGAGCAGGTTCAGGAAAACATATTTCCGGTAGGGGAGGGAACCCCACATGCGCAAATTCTGGCGCACGATTTTCTCGGTGTCGGCTGCTGAGCGCGCACCGTCCCAGACCCCCGCCTCGCCTTCGTTCACCAGGAAATGCGGAATGCCATCCACTTCAAACCGGTAGACTGCCGGATTCCCGGCCAGAATCGGGGAGTCGACCAGGGTGTCATAGTCGGGCGCCAGGTAGTGGTGGGGCTCTCCGCCCGGCGCTTCCGGCAGGCCGGTCATCGTCGTTTTCCATTGCGGCGGCAGCTCGAGCCGCACATCGTGCGGCCGCGCCAGGCCCCCGACGAGTGTTACGAAAGTCGGCGCCCCGTTCAGCAGCGCGAATGAATCTTCGACCCAGTTCGTGCGCACGGACATTTCGCGGCAATAGACGCGATAGGCGAAATGGATCTCCGCCGCACCAGCCGTTTCAATCCGCCAGCGGTTTTTGCGGGACTTGGAGAAGACGAGAGGCTTGCCCGACGGTTCGGAGACGGTAATGCCTTCGATATTTCTCGCGTACTCGCGCACGAGGTACGACCCGGGGGTCCAGACCGGCATGAAAAGCTCGATTTCGGGCTTGCCTTCGGTTGGCAGCGCAGCTTCGATCGAAACATAGTGGGTCTGCGGATCCGGGAATCGGACAGTGTAACGGACCGCGTTGCTGGTGGTCTGTGCGGCGGCGATCTCCGCCGCAGTGGCTATAATTGCTGTCATCGTGAACCAGTTCATAGGCATCCGCCTGGACGAAAGCAATCGCCCTGGTGGTTTTCAACCATGGAGGATTTCCCTCATGATAGCGGAAAGCCTCGGGGAATCAAACGATTAGCATTTGGGCAGAAGATTGCCATTCGAATGGCGGATAAGACCCGGTATGCCACGGAGGAGACTATCGTTAACAGTGCTGACATTGTCTATGTCGGCCCTGTTGTTTGGCCAGGCATATCCACCCTCTCCACAGGCCCCTCCGCAGGGCTATCCGCAAAACTATCCGCCTCCTCCGCAACAGGGGTATCCTCCTCCGCAGCAGCAGGATCCGCAGGCGGCTCCCGACCAGCCGGGCCAGCCCGTCGCCCGCCTGAGCGTCATCAACGGTGACGCCTCGGTGCGCCGCGGCGATTCGGGCGACTGGGTGGCCGCGGTTCTGAATGCTCCGCTCATGGCTGGAGATTCGATTTCCGTGGGTCCCGGGGGGACGGCGGAACTGCAGCTCGATAACGCCAATTTCATTCGCATCGCCGGGGATAGCGAGATACGCATTTCCGCTCTCGAGAACGGCCGCAATCAGATTCAGATCGCTAAAGGCCTGATCACCTGGCGCGTATTGCGCGACTCCAATATACAGTCCGAGATCAGCACTCCGGACGTTGCCATCCACCCGCTGCGGCAGGCGTCAGTGCGCGTCGAAGTGGCTTCGGATGGCGGCACCAGAATCATCGTGCGTAAGGGCGATGTGGAGGCTTCGACGGCGCGGGGCTCCGAACGCGTGCATGAGGGCAGCATGATGCTGGTGCGCGGGTCCGTGGACGATCCCGAGTATCAGGTGGTCTATGCGGCGGCGCGGGATGCCTGGGACAACTGGAACGATCAGCGCGACGCCTATCTGGAGCGTTCGCAATCCGGCCGTTACGTAAGTCCGGACGTTTATGGTACGGAAGATCTCGACGCTTATGGGCGCTGGGGATACGACCCCGCATATGGCAACGTGTGGACTCCGAACGTGCCGCAGAACTGGTCGCCATACAGCTATGGACAGTGGGTTTGGGAAGATTACTACGGCTGGACGTGGGTTGACTACGATCCGTGGGGGTGGGCGCCTTTCCACTATGGTTCCTGGTACTTCCGCACAGGCTTCGGCTGGAGCTGGTTTCCCGGCTACAGATACGGCCATTACTGGTGGCACCCGGCGATGGTGGGCTTTTTTGGATTCGGCGGCGGGTTGGGCGTTGGCTTTGGTTTCGGAAATGTAGGGTGGGTGGCGCTTGCGCCGTTTGAGGTTTTTCGCCCCTGGTACGGACCCGGCTGGTTCGCCGGCGGCGGTTTCGGCGCCGGCCGGTTGGGGTTGGAGGCAAACGTGAACATCCTGGCCTCTTTCCGCAATGCCCGCGTTGCCAATGGCGTGAACGCCGTGTCGGCGGCGAACTTCGAGCGGGGTGTTTTCGGGACCCGGGTGGGGGTGAGCGGCGGCGAACTGCAACGGGCGTCTCTGGTGCGCGGCGCGCTGCCGATTACACCGACCGAGGGCAATCTTCGCTTCACCAATCGCGCCGCGAGTGCTACCGGGCCGAGGGCGGATTTCGGCAGCCAGCGTTTCTTCAGCCGCATGGCGGCGTCATCGAACGTCGCGGCGCAACGAACGTCGTTCGCGCGGCAGCAGGCCGAGGTTAGATCGGCGATCAGTGGGGCGCCCTTCAACAGGCCGGCGGTCGGCGGGCAAGGGGCGAACCCTGGATGGCGTCGCTTCGGAGAGCCGCCGAGCCAGGGGAGCGGCGTGCAATCGGGCTTTGCGCAGGCGCAGCGTTCCAATGCCGGAGGCGGCAGCTGGAATCGCTTCGGTAGCCCGCAAGCGGCACCGCAACGTCCCGCGGCGCCTCAGTCCGGCTATCGGGGAGCGCCAGCGCCCAGCTATCGCAGCGCACCGGAGCCGAGTTACCGCAGCGCCCCGGCGCGAGGGAACGGCGGGAGCGGAGGGCGGCCAAGTGGCGGCGGTCACTCCGGCGGCGGTCATGGAGGCCGTCGTTGAGTTAGAATGATTACCTGTTCCGACTCGACTTCAACCCGAAGGATGAAATCCTTCTCCTGACGTTTCAGGATGCGTTGACGGAATTCTCCTTTCAAGCGGGAATGTTGGCTGCATCTGCGTTCGTCGCGAACGGAAATCCGGTTCGCGCCGGAATTGTCGATATCTCGCAGGTTCCGGAGATCGGAATTTCCGCGGCCTTTATCCGCAATTTCGTCGAGGCGCGGGCGCCGATTCTGCCATGGAAGCCGCGCGTCGTTGTTGCACCGCAGACGGCAGGTTATGGGTTAGCGCGGATGTTCCAGATTCTCAGGGAAGGGCAGGGCGACGGTCCGATTCACGTCGCACGGACTATGGGAGAGGCGTGGGAGTATCTGGGATTGGAATCGCCCGAGTTCCTGTCAGTCGAACATTTACCGGCATAGTTCGCTGGCGATGCTAAAATAACGTCAAGTCCCTTCACGGCGGCTGTAGCTCAGCTGGTAGTAGCGCCAGATTGTGGTTCTGGATGTCGAGGGTTCAAATCCCTCCAGCCGCCCCATTTCCCTCTTTGTCCGGAACGGTCACTTTGGTATTCAAAGTGCCTCTCTACCTGTCGACGCGTATTTTGTGGGATGCATCGAGGAGAGATCATATGCGAATCGTCGGGGATTTTATTTTTCTGATTCTGTTCTTCCTTTTAATTGGGATCTGGCTTACGGCATGGCTTGCCTTCCATGTTGCCGGGGGGTTGATTCATCTGCTGCTGATTTTTGCGGTGATTTCGCTGGTTGTGCATTTTTTCCGCGGCCGTCAGGCGGTGTGAAACATTTGGCGCCAGCGTAGCTGTATCCGTACTAGGACCGGTCCTCTGGAAACCTTGCGTCTGAAGAGGTTACATTCGAAGTCATAACACATGCCGGCAACCTACAGCGAACGGCAGGATACAATTTGCCAAGGGACCTCTTTCAGGATGCGGCGAAACCAGCGGAACACACCGGGTCGAAAACCGAACCCGTTGCGTGAGCTGATGCTGGAGCAGCAGAAGTCGGGCGAAGTAGCTCGCGCCCGCCAGCGCGCCGAAAAACTCAAGTCCGACCTACCTTCCCTGATCGAAGATCAGGTGGGAGAGCATATCCAGAAACTTGAAACCAGGCTTTTAAATGATTTCAAGGAGATGGGAAAGAAGGCTATTGAGGAAAGCGCGGCGGTCCTCAACGACCAGCTGAACGAACGGATACAGACGCTCGAGCAAATTTCGTCTATCCAGTCGCGAACGATCACCAACCTTCGGGATTCCTCAAAAGTGGCCGAACAGAAGGTCAGTTCGGTGGTTAACAGCATCGAAAGGACGCTGTCGGAAGCCGTACCCGGTTTCCGGCTGGAGGCCTCGCAGTTCGCGGCGCCGCAGATTGAACCCTCCACGGAACTGGTAAAGGCGGAACCTCTCGATCTCGATGAACTGAAAGGCAAGTATGGGTTCTGCCCCAACTGCACTTCAACCAATGTCCGGCGCGCTTACCGGCACGGGCTTTGGGAGGAGTTTCTGCGCCTGTTCTTCATCGCGCCGTTTCGATGCCGCGCATGCCGGCACAAGTTCTACCGGTTTTAAAAGCTCACGGTTTTAAAAGCTCAAAAAGCCCTCAGGCCAGGGCGGTCTGGTATTCTTCGTACGCACCCTTGAAATCTTCAATGCCTTTGGCGTCGAAGTGCCAGATTCTGGTGGCCACCTCATCGAGCAGGTCGTGATCGTGCGTGACGAGGAAGATCGTTCCATCGTATTTCTGCAGCGCAATATTCAGGGCGTTGATCGATTCCAGATCGAGGTGGTTGGTCGGTTCGTCGAGCACCAGCACGTTCGGTTTCTGCAGCATCAGTTTGCAGAACAGCAGACGCGCGGCTTCGCCGCCCGAAAGCGCTTCGGTCGGCTTCGTCCCCTCTTCGCGCATGAAGAGCATCTGGCCGAGCAGGCCACGCAGTTCCTCGGTGCCGGCGGTGGGGTCGACCTCCTGCAGCCACTCCAGAATCGTCATGCCGGGCTGAATGCTCGCTCGATGATCCTGGGCGAAATAACCGACCGCGACCTCATGGCCCCACTCGACGGATCCGCCATTGAGGGCGAACGGCTCGTCCGCCGCTCCCGGCGCGTTGGCGATGAGCGAGCGCAGCAGCGTGGTCTTGCCCACGCCGTTACGCCCCAGCAGCCCGACTTTCTCGCCGCGGGAAACACTGGCGGTGAAATCCCGGATCACCGCGTGCTCGCCGTAGGATTTGGATAGTCCCTTGACTTCGAGCGGATGCCGGCCCGACGGCCTTTTCATCTCAAACCGGATAAACGGCCGCGCGATGTTCGATTTCGCCAGCTCGGCCGTCTGCAGCCGCTCGACTTCCTTTTTGCGCGAAGTCACCTGACTCGATCGCGTGCCCGCCGAAAAACGCGCGATGAACTCCTTGAGCTGATCGATCTTCTTTTCGCGCTGCGCGTTCTGAGATTCGATACGGGAGCGGATCTGCGTCTTCGCCAGCACCATATCGTCGTAACCGCCGGTATAGGTGATGATCGTCTGGTAATCGATGTCGGCGATGTGGGTGCAGACACTGTTCAGAAAATGGCGATCGTGCGAGATCACGATCAGGGTTCCCTGGTAGCGCAGCATGAAATCCTGCAGCCAGTGAATGGATTCGAGATCGAGATAGTTGGTGGGCTCGTCAAGCAGCAGCGCATCGGGCCCTCCGAAAAGAGCCTGGGCCAAAAGCACGCGCACCTTCTGACCGCCCTGCAGTTCGCCCATTTTGCGGTCGTGCAGGGTTTCGGGAATATCCAGACCGTCCAGGAGGATCGCGGCATCGCTCTCGGCCGAGTAACCGTCGTTTTCGGCCACGATGCCTTCGAGTTCGCCGAGGCGCATGCCGTCTTCATCGGTCATGTCGCTTTTGGCGTAGAGATCGTCGCGTTCGGAGAGCGCCTGCCAGAGCGGGCGATTGCCCATGATGACCGTATCGACTACGCGGAAGGCATCGAAAGCGAACTGATCCTGACTCAGAACGCCGACGCGTTTCGGGCGAACCACATTGCCCTTCTGGGCATCCAGTTCTCCCGACAGGACCTTCATGAATGTGGACTTACCGCATCCGTTCGGGCCGGTGAGCCCATAGCGCCGCGCCGACTGGAAGACGGTTGACACGTCTTCGAAAAGAATCTTTGCGCCGTAGCGCATGCTGACATTGCTTACTGAAATCACGGGTAAATAGATTGAGGGGTGAAATTCCAGTGTAGCGCGGCCGCTTACTGCTGCGGGTGAAACCGAACGTTAATATAAGCCTCGCGCTCCAGCGGGGCGGCCCCGCTGGCCGATTTCATGACGCCGAAATTCGACCCATTGACAAGCTCAAGCGCCGCCGCGCTGAGGCTCGACGTCTGCAGCGCTTCGGATTCCAGCACCTTCCCCTGGGCATCCATGACGACGTGAACGATCACCGGCTGTATGACACCTCCGGGCGTCGTGGCGAACGCCGGCAGGGGGAAACGATTCGGAGCTCCGAGCCCGATAGCCGTTCCCTGCGCGATCATCTGCGCCGTGGGCGTGAATGGAGCCAGGTTCGCCGGATCCGTATCGGCAATGCTCGTCAATTGCGCGTCGACAACGGCGGTTCCGTTTTCGTAGCTGGTGATTCTTCCGGGCAGCACGCGCCCATGAAACTTGAGAGCGTTGCCGTAATCGTACACGGTGTAGATGCCCGGGGCGATCGACGCGATGTCGAGCAGTCCGGTAGCCGGGTCGATGCAGTACTCGGTTTCATACCATTGCCGGCCCTGGGCCGCAGTCTGGGGGTTGCCCCTGGCCGACGTCATGATGCAGGTGATCTGCGCGCCTTTCCATGAAACGCCGGCAGTTCGCAACGTCAACTGCCGGGGATTCCCTTCAATCGGCGCGAAGACGGCGTTGGCCAGCATTTTGAGGCGAAGTGGAATGGCGCTGTTCGGATTCTGGTCGTAAATGGCTGCATTCGAACTGATGCGCAGCAGTTGATAATTGCCGAGGCTGCCGTCCCAGCGCCAGTTCTGTCCGGAAATCCAGGTTTCGCGCAGCTGTCCGGCGCCGCCTGGATAAAGCGTCGAAGCGGTAGCATTGAAGGAAATCTGGAGAATATGCGCCGGCCCGCCGCGCGCATGCAGAGCATATTTTTCGCCGGCGCCGATCATCAGTGCCACCAACGCTCCGCGTTCCGCAGGCGTAGCGGGAACCTGAGTCGGGCCGGTAACGAGTTCGAAAGGATCGGGTGGGACGGGAGCTACCGGGACAGGAACGGCGCTCTGGGAAAAGGCAGCCGCTCCGTAGATGAGGAAAAGCAAAAAAAGAGGCAGCGTTCGCATACTTCGCTCCGCTGCCTCCGAGGCTAACACACTATCGACGTTTTAACCGTTCTGTTTTTCCGCTACGATATGTACCCGCCGGTTCTTCTGCCAGCAGGTCTCGTCATGATCGGTACAAACGGGATTTTCCTTACCGAAGCTGACCGTGTCCAGCTGATTTGCCGATACGCCGGCGCTGACGAGATAATCTTTGGCGGCCTTGGCGCGGGCGTCGCCCAGCGCGATGTTATATTCCGCCGAACCGCGCTCGTCGCAGAAGCCTTCGATCTTCAATTTGTAATCGGGATACTGCCGCAGGATCTCCGCCAGCTCCTTTGAATCCGAGGCAAGCGTGGCAATAGCGTCGCTCCGCAGTGAATGCTGGTTGTAGTCGAAATAGGCGTCCTGAATGCGCGCGATCAGCTCGTCAATGCGAGCGCGCGTAGCGGCATTCGGATAGTTCGAGGGCCGCGACTGCGCGACGGGTTGGGAAGGTGTTCGTTGGCGAGCCGGTGGCGGCGTGGTACGGGCTGCAGGCGTGGCGGTTGCCGCGGGAGCCGGCGGCGGTGTGGCGACGGCTACCTTTTTCTTGGCGCATGCGGCGCCGAAAACAAACAACCCCGCTGCAACGATTAAGTTCGTGTATCGAAAGCTTTGCATGAGTCCAGTCTGACCGGTCCGGACAGGGAAGACTATCCTGTCGAGACAGGATTTTGAGCCTGTTCGGAATCGCGCTACGCTGGTTCCAGCATTGGTTTACCGATACTTCACCGGCGGTGCGGGGCAGAATGGCGATCGGGCTCTTCCTTCTCGCGCTAACGGCCAGGCGGATTGCCAATCCGCCGCGGGTTGCCAACCCGCCCCACAAGCGTGAATGCCGCTTTACGCAAGCTCCGTCCGTTGCTGGTCCTCTCCGCCGGTTTCAGTGGACTGATTCTCTTCATCCTGGCCGCGGCCGTCGGCACTCTGGTCCTGCTGGATCGTGTCCGCGGCGATGAGACGCGTATTCGCCAGGCTTTCCTCGGACGCTTGCAGACCCTCGAACAAATCCGGTCCGAAATTTACCTGTCCGGCACCGATATGCGGGATTTCCTGCTTTCCCCGGGGGCCAGCGGCGGCGACACTCAACGCGCGGATGTTCTGACCATAAAAAAACAGACCCAGTCGGCTCTCGACGAGTACGCACGGACGCTCGATCCGGAGGAGCAGGATACATTCCTCGCGCTGCGGTCCGAAATCGATGAGTGGTGGCAGGCTCTCGAAACGGCCTTTCAGTGGACACCGGCCGAACGCAACCGCCTGCGCTACACCTTTTTCTATGAACAGCTGGTGCCGCGCCGCACAACCATGTTGCAGATCGCGGATCGCATCGCCGAGATCAACGAGCGTGGCCTGAACCGGGCCGAAGAGCGCCTGTCGGCTTCCGCCGAGAACCTGCGATGGTCTCTGCTCGTCACTTTCGGAATTGCGTTGCTCGGCGGCATACTGCTCGCAGTCGGCACGATCGCGCTGACGCGACGTCTGGAACGCGAAGTGGAACGGCGTCTCAACGAGACGACGGAAGCGCGGGCGGATCTCCAGGCGCTTTCGGCGAAGCTCGTCCGGGCGCAGGAAGAAGAACGCCGCACTCTTGCGCGCGAGCTGCACGATGAGGTGGGGCAGTCTCTTTCCGCCATCATGATGGAAGCGGGCAATGCAGCCGCGGCGCCGGATCTGGGAGGGATGCGGCGGAGCGTGTTGTCCATCGCTTCAATTGCGGAAAAAACGCTGAATCAGGTGCGGGATCTGGCGCTGCTGCTGCGCCCGTCGATGCTGGACGATTTCGGCCTCGTGCCCGCGCTCAACTGGCATGCGCGCGAGATGAGCAAGCGCACAGGGCTCAATGTGCGCGTGAGCGCGGACCCCGCGTCGGACGATCTGCCGGACGAGCACAAGACCTGCATCTACCGTCTGGTCCAGGAAGCATTGCATAACGCCGCCCGCCATGCCAGCGCGCGCAATCTCCAGATCACGGTGAAGAACGAGAGCGATCGGGTTTTGTTCTCCGTGCAGGACGATGGCAAAGGCTTCGACAAGGCGTCCGTGCGCGGTCTTGGACTGCTTGGCATGGAGGAACGCGTCCGCCGCCTCGGCGGAAAATTTCAGATCGATTCGCAGCTTGGGCGCGGCACCACCATCTCAGCCGAACTGCCGCTGCCGGAAATGGCCGAAACGGAAATTCATGCCGCCAATTCGTATACTGCTGGCTGACGATCACGCGGTGGTGCGCGACGGCTTGCGCGCGCTGCTTGACCGGCAGCCCGATTTCGTAGTCGTGGCCGAGGCCTCCGATGGCCGCGAGTGCCTGGAACTGGCCGAGCAACACTCGCCCGACGTGGTCATGATGGATGTGGCGATGCCAAAGATGAACGGCATCGAAGCGGCGCGCCGGATACTGGCGACGAATCCGTCGACCGCCATCGTGATCCTCAGCATGCATCAGGATGAGAGCTACGTACTGCAATCGCTCAAAGCAGGAGCTAAAGGGTACCTGCTGAAGGATTCCCCGCGTGAGGATGTGCTGGAGGCGATTCGCAGCGCCGCGCAGGGCCGGGCCTTTCTCAGCCGCAAAGTCAGCCGGATGCTGCAGGAGGATTACGTCGAGCAGCTTCAGTCGAAAGGCCTCGACGACAGCTACGATTTGCTGACCGACCGCGAGCGGGAAATCCTGCAGTTGCTTGCCGAGGGGCGGGCGAACAAGGAAGTGGCCAACCTTCTCAACATCAGCCCGACGACGGTGGAGACGCATCGCGGCCATATACTGCGAAAGCTCTCCCTGCACGGGACGGCCGATCTGATCCTTTACGCCGTGCGCAAGCGCATCATTCTTTGAAGCTCCACGCGCGCGCCCTTCAGGACGGCCAGGCCGACGGCCCGTAGTGGCGAGATACCGGAAAATGCGCCGCCCAGGGCGTAGAGAGCCTGAGGCGAGAATCGCGCTTCGTTCGAAATCGCGTAGAGTTTTTCCCAATATATGGGCTGCATCTTGGTGCGAAAATGCTCAAGGCCGCGAAAGTTATAAAACCGGTTGGCATGGGCGCGGGTCCACAGCATAAGGCCCCGCAGCCATAGCGGATTTTCCCGGATGGTGCCGCTGGCCAGTGCAACCAGGCCCATGGTGGCGTAAGTGCAGCCGTTCTCGGCGAAGCGCTTCATCGCGGCGGCAATGAGCAGTTCGCTCGTGCCATTTGGCGCGCGCGCCGACCGCGCCAGTTCTTCGATGAGATAACCGTTGCGGGCGGCCACCGGGGAGGCAACGAGAAACGCGACTACGCGGCCCTCACGGCGGGCGACGAGGAGCATGCGGTCGTCCACCATTCCGGCCAGAACCTCCGGCTCGACGAGGAAATGCATCGGCGGCAGCAGTCTGCCGTGCAGCCATTCGAGGAGTGTCTGGCGGATCTCCGGGTTACGAGATCCCTCAGGGGGAGACCACGATTCGACCGAGACCCCTTTGTTGAGGGCGCGACGCAGCTGCGCCCGAAGAGATGCGCGCGATTGAACGATCCCCGGCCAGGCGGCGGGATCCCAGACGGGTTGGGCGCCCATAACGATACTCGAATGCCGGCCGGAACGGCCCAGCAGATCGTGCATCGGATCCGCGGCGCACACATAACAGACCTGGAACCGGCGGTCCCGCGCCCATGCTTCGAATTCCGAGATCACATCGGAGAGAGCGCCGGATGCGCAAACCGGCTCTCCCGCGACCAGCACCCAGCGCCCGCGCCGGACATAACCCACCACCGCATCCTGCCGCGCGTTGAACCAGTGGCTGATGCCCGGATTCAGAATCTGGTATGCAGTGGCGTTGCGTCCAAACGTCATAACCAGGCCGCGAGCTGTGGTTGCGGGCACTACTCTGTTGTACATGCGCCTGTGTCACCTCCTGTACATTGGCAAGCAATCCGCCATACTGGGATGAGCGATGGGTTATCGGCTGGAACGCGCGGAACCGGTCATTTCAGGAGTAAAACGCGTGGTGCGCGAGGAAATCGACTCGGCGGGAGACCATCTTGCCGGCAGAAAAAAGACCACGCGCGACGAAGCCATTCACGACGCGCGCAAGAGCATCAAGAAAGTTCGCGCCACCCTTCGGCTCGTGCGGGAACAGATGGGCGACGCGTGGAAGCGGGAAAACGCCCGCATGCGCGATATCGCCGCACGCCTTTCCGAGTTTCGGGACGCTTTCGCCATCATTGAGACCTTCGATGATCTGATCGGGAAGTACAAGGGAAAATCCGCGGTTACGCGTCTGCGCACGGTGCGCGCCGGTCTGGCGAAACGTCGCAGGGAATCGGGCCGCGATGAGGATGTGGAACTCGTTCTCGCCGCCGCCGCTGCGAGTCTGCGGAAGGCCTCTAAACGCGTCAAGACCTGGCCTCTGAGCGGCGATGGATTTGATGCGATCGCACCCGGCCTTGAGGAAACTTATCGCAATGGGCGCAAGGCACTGGCATGCGCCCGCAAAGATCCCGGCCCCGAAAGCTTCCATGAATTGCGGAAGCGGGTCAAGGATCACTGGTATCACGTTCGCCTTCTGGAAGGTCTCTGGACCGACGTGATGACGGCATACGAAAAAAGCCTCAAGGATCTGGAGGATTGGCTCGGCAACGATCACAATCTCTCTGTGCTGAAGGACACCATCGCCGCGGAGCCCGCGTTCTTCGGTAACGAAAAGACCGTGGAACTGGCGTTCGATCTGATTGCGCGGTACCAGCAGGAGCTTCGCGCGGCTGCAGTACCCCTTGCGGAACGCATTTACGAGGAAAAACCACGGGACTTCAGCCGGCGCATGAAGCATCTCTGGGACGCGTGGCGGGAAGAACCCCTTGCCGATTCCTCCGTCACCGCTGCCTGACGCCTGATCACATGACGCCGATTCAGTTCGACCGCAGCGTCTGCGGCAATCTCGCTGAAGCCCTGAAACATGAATGGCTCGAAACCAACGGCCTCGGCGGTTTTGCGTCGTCAACCCTTACGGGCGCGAATACGCGGCGCTACCACGGTCTGCTGATGGCGGCAACGCAGCCTCCCGCGGTGCGCCACCTCCTGCTTTCGAAGATGGAAGAGACACTGATCGTCGGCGATGAGCGTTTCGATCTGGCTTCGAATCTGTATCCCGGCACCGCGCATCCGGAGGGCTATCGATACCTTGTGCAATTCCGCCTGGATCCGTTCCCGGTCTTCACGTTCGAAGCCGGCGGTGTCACGGTCGAAAAACGCGTGTTCATGGTTCAGAACGAGAATACCGTCGTTGTTGAATATCAGTGCATGCCCGGGAGTCCGGGCTGCCGGCTCGAACTGCGCCCTTTGATCGCGTTTCGCGGGTATCACGATCTCACGCAGGCCAATCGCGTCTTAAACGGAGCGTTCGACGAAACAGCCGGTATGGTTTCGATTCAGCCGTATCCCCAGCTTCCGCGCCTGTGGCTGGCACATAATGCCGGGGCGGTGACGAAGGAGGGGTTTTGGTATTTCAATTTCGATTACCCGATCGAGCGCGCACGCGGACTCGAGTCCAACGAAGACCTCTTCTGTCCATTTGTGCTCAGCTTCAATCTTCAACCGGGAGCGGCCGCGGTTGTGATCGCTTCCACCGTTTCCCACCAGGCTGAGGAATCCGCGAGGCTGAAGGCGGCCGAAACTGCGCGCCGGGCGCCGACCGACGATCCACTGGTTGCGGCCGCCCGGCATTTCATTGTTCGCCGCGGCGAACTTCACAGCGTCATCGCCGGTTATCCCTGGTTCACCGATTGGGGACGCGACACGATGATCGCGCTGCCCGGCCTGACGCTCGTTAGCGGCCGGTTTGACGTTGCGCGCGATATCCTGCTGGCCTTCGCCGCCGTGCTGGACCAGGGAATGTTGCCGAATTCCTTTACCGATGCCGTACCGGAATACGGCTCGGCGGACGCGGCGCTCTGGTTCTTCGAAGCCATCCGGCAGTATGTCGAATATTCGAAAGACACCGAATTCGTGCGTACGCAGCTTTACGAAAAGCTGAAGGATGTTGCCGGCTGGCATGTCCGGGGCACGCGCCAAAGTATTCGCGTGGATACCGATGGATTGCTCCTCGCGGGAGATCCGACGACCTCTCTTACCTGGATGGACGCGCGGGTTGACAACCGTCCTGTCACGCCGCGCAACGGCAAGCCCGTCGAGATTCAGGCGCTCTGGTACAACGCGCTGCGGTTCGTGAGCAGGCTCGCGAAGGATTTCGGGGACGAGCCGGCGCATGCGTTTCATGCGGATCTGGCGTCGCGGTTTGAGCGAAATTTCGATCCATTGTTCTGGAATGAACATGTGGGTTATTACGCGGATGTTGTCGACGGCGGTGTGCAGGATCTTTCGCTGCGTCCCAACCAGGTGATTGCGTTATCACTCGGATACAGCGCGGTGCCGGAAGACAAAGCGGGAAAGATCCTGGATGCCGTCGAGCGCCATCTGCTCACGCCCTTTGGACTGCGCACGCTCTCACCCTTCGATCCGCGCTACAGCGGACGGTATGGAGGGTCGGTGGCCGAGCGCGATTCCTCGTACCATCAGGGAACGGTCTGGCCGTGGCTGCTGGGGCCTTACATTACGGCGTTGCGGCGCAGCGCACCGGAATTGCTTCAACCGCTGAGCGCATTCCTGGTGTCACGGGGCACGGGCCAGTTGCCGGAACTTTTCGATGGCGATGCGCCCCACGAACCCCGCGGCTGCTTCGCGCAGGCCTGGAGCGTGGGGGAAATTCTGCGGGTCAGCGGCGGGTCTGGAGTTGATGATAGCCGTACTCGCGGCGCGCGTCCACCAGCCGCATCCCGTCCCTGACGGCGGCCAGAATCCGCCCTTCCACGGCGTCGATTTCCTCGGCGATCGAGAGCACCGCATTCTCGTGCGCCCGTGGAATCACGATAACGCCATCGGCATCGCCGCGCAGAAGATCGCCGGCATTCACGCGCGCATCGCCGATATTGACCGGGCCGTTTGTGGCTTCCACCTGCACGCGATCCTTGCCCGTGCGCATGGAATAACTGCGGCTGAAGATCGGATAGCCGAGCGAGAGCGAGAGGTGCACGTCGCGGCAGGCGCCGTCGATCACCGTGCCTGCAACTCCGCGGCGGTGCGCCATCGTCGTCAGGATGTCGCCCCAGACCGTGGCGTTTTCGCGCCCGCCGTTGTCGAGCACCACGACTGTGTCCGGCTCCAGATCGTCGATATAATCACCCACCGTGCCGGGCGGTGTCGAGGCAGGCCCGTACAGGATGGTGAACGCGCGCCCGGTAAGCCGGAAACGATGATCGAGAGGCTTGATGCCGAGGCACTGACCGGCGATTCCGAGACGGTCGAGCGCGTCGCTGATGGATGTGGTATCGAGCTTCGACGCTCGCTGAATGTTATCGTCCATAGTTATTTTTTGAGCATCGTTTCATAACTGGCGTCCATCACCTGGCCGATTGGCGTGCCTGCCCGCAGCGCCTGTGCCATCGCTTCTTCGCGCGCAACTATGCTTTCCGCGGTATCGAGTACGAGCGCGATTTCGTTCTGTGCGACGAAAACCACTCCGCTGCCGTCGGCCACCACGTAATCGCCGGGGTGGACTTCGACGTCGCCAACGAGTATGGGCTCGTTGGTGGAAACTTCGACAATGCGGCCGCGCGCCGTTCGCGACGTGTGGCTTCGCGCGAATACGGGGAACTCCAGCTTCCGGCAATCGTCAATATCGCGCGCGGGGCCTTCGACTATCACGCCGGCGACTTTGCGCATCTTTGCGCCGATCGCCAGATTGCCGCCCCAGGAGGCGGCGTCGATGCCGGTCCGCTGCTCGACCACGATGATCTCGCCCGGTTGCGCGGCATCAATGGCGGCGGTGCACAGGTGACGCGTATTGGAGCGGCCTTCGGCGCGATCCAGTTTCACCGTGAGCAGGCGTCCGGCGATCCGCTGCTCCGTCGTGAAGCGGTGAATGCCAGTGATGCAGCCCTTCAACCCGAGCTTGTCGAGAGCGTCGGAAACGGCGCAGGAATCAAGATTGCCCAGCCGGTCTATCAAGTTCATCGTTTTCATCGTTCCGGCCGCCAGCGCGAGAAACGCTTTTCCAACTGCTCCGCCAGCGAGGTGAGCGCGATTCCGGCGAACGCCAGGATCAGCACGCCGACAAACAAGGTGTCCGTCGCGAAAGTCTGTCCGCCGTAGGCGACCATGAAACCGATGCCCTGGCTGCCGCCGAACATCTCCCCCACGACGACGCCAATAAGCCCCAGCGCGACCGCCTGCCGGACTCCCGTCAAAATGAAAGGCACGGCGCCAGGAATGGCGAGCGTGGTGAAGATCTGTCGATCCGTTGCGCAGTAGGCTCGCGCGGCCCGCAATAAATCGTGGTCGATTGCGCGGATGCCGCCGATCGTGTTGATCAGCACAGGGAAAAACGCGGTGATGAAAACGATGAACACTTTCGACCACATGCCGATCCCGAACCAGATGATGATCAGCGGAATCATGGCGACGCGCGGTGTAGCGTAGAGCGCGTTGAGAAAGGGCCCCGCGAGCATTTGAACGTGCTTGTACCAGCCTACGATCACTCCCAGCAACACGCCCGCGACGACTGCCAGGATGAAGCCGACGGCGAAGTTTTTGCCGCTGTAAGCGAGATCGCTGAGCAGATTGCCATGAAGCAAATCCTGCTGGAATCGCAGGGCGATAGCCGAGGGACCGCTCATGAACAGCGGCGAAATCTTTCCGGCCGACCAGAACGCCTGCCAGATCGCCAGTGTGACTGCGACTGCGCCGCCGCCGAGAATGAACGATTCGTGGCGTTGGTAAAAACTCTTGCGCGGGCGCCCGGCCGTCATATCGCGATCCCCATCCGTTCCGGCTTCTCTTCCACCAGCTGCCAGATGGCGTCTTCGATTTCGAGGAAGCGGGGATCGCGTTTGAGGCTGAGCGTGCGCGGCCGGGCGAACGGGATCTTGAACACGTCTTTGATGCGGCCGGGGCGCGGGCTCATCACCACCACGCGGTCCGCCAGATAGACCGCTTCGTTGATCTGATGCGTGATGAAGACCACCGTCTTGCGGGCTTCGCTCCAGATTTTCAGCAGTTCCGCCTGCATGAATTCGCGGGTCTGCGCATCCAGCGCGGCGAACGGTTCGTCCATCAGCAGCACTTCCGGATCGGAGGCAAGCGCGCGCGCCAGATTCACCCGCTGCTGCATGCCGCCGGAGAGTTCCGACGGATAATGCCGTTCGAAACCCTGCAGACCGACCATGCGAATGAAGTGATCGGTACGATCAGTCATGGTTTTCTTGTCGAAACGCCGCTGCAGCTCCATGCCGTAGCGCACGTTCCCGGCAATGGTGCGCCAGGGCAAAAGGCTCGCGTGCTGGAAGACGACCGAGCGGTCGATGCCGGGTCCGGAAACCTTCCTGCCGTCGATGCTGACCGTGCCCTCCTCATAAGGCAGCAGGCCGGCGACGATATTCAGCAGAGATGTTTTGCCGCAGCCGCTGGGGCCGACGATAGCGAGGAACTCGCCCGCATTCACCGAAACCGAGACATCCGATAACGCAAGGACTTCCCGGTCGGGATTCTCCCGCCAATAGCGCTTGGTGAGGTGCTCGATCTGAAGCTTGGCCACTGGGTTCCTGGCCATCACATTGTATAAGAGCCGCGATTTCCCTTCATCTTTTGACGAAATCGAACGTGCCGCGAACGGGAACCGCCTTTCCATCCTGCAGACCCGGGCGGAATGGCGGGCGCGGTGACGCCGGCGCCAACGCGCCAGGTTCCGGGCGGCAACGGCGCCGGGAGCCGCTGGCAGAAAGCGTCCACGCAGGCGAAAACAAACACGACCGGCAGCCGCACCTCCGCACCGTATCAGGCACTCCCGGCGGGATTTGATATGCTGACAGGTTAGGAATTCCCATCGGCCCGCTTCTGCGCGCGCCGGGTTCATTCTTCCGGAGTTTTCTCACATGTCAGGTCATTCAAAATGGGCGACGATCAAGCATAAAAAGGCCGCCCTCGACGCCAAGCGCGGAAAGACATTCACGCGCCTTATCAAGGAAATACAGATCGCCGCTCGTTCGGGCGGCGATCCCGACGGTAATCCGCGGCTGCGCACGGCCATCCTGGCCGCGAAGAACGTCTCGATGCCGTCCGACAACATCAAGAAAGCCATCATGCGCGGCACGGGCGAACTGGAAGGCGGCCAGATCGACGAAGTGATGTTCGAAGGCTACGGGCCTGGCGGTGCGGCCGTGCTGGTTTCCGTGGCGACCGATAACCGCAACCGCACGGTCAGCGAGATCCGGCATATGTTCTCGAAGAACGGCGGCAACCTGGGCGAGCAGGGCAGCGTTGCCTGGATGTTCGATCGCAAGAGCCAGATTGTCATCGAAAAGGAACAAGCGAGCGAAGACCAGTTGATGAACCTGGTGCTCGATGCCGGCGCGGAAGACCTCAAGGACGAGGGCGACACCTGGGAAGTGATCTCCGATCCCTCCATGCACGATAAGGTGCTCGAAGCTATCCAGAACGCCAAAATTGAGACTGTCTCGGCCGAAGTGGCCATGGTGCCCCGGACGCTGATGAAGCTCGAAGGCAAAACCGCTCAGGGCATGCTCAAACTTAACGACGCGCTCGAGGAGCATGACGACGTGCAGAACGTTTACTCGAATTTCGACGTCGACGAAGAAGAAGTAGCGGCGTTGGCGTAGACAGGTACAGAGCCGCGACTCTGGGCGAGCGGTTTTTTGCGAATGCGGGTTTTGGGAATCGATTGCGGTACCGAAAGAACCGGCTACGGAGTCATCGACAGCGATGGCCGCGCGCACCATATGGTGGCTGCCGGATGTATTCGCTCCTCCGCTCGCGACCCGCTGGAGCGGCGACTTCTCAATATCGCGGCTACACTGCGGGAGTTGATCGCGGAATACCGCCCGGAGGCGGCCGCGGTGGAAGAAGTCTTCTTTGCGGTCAACGCCAAGAGCGCGCTGAAGCTTTCGCATGTACGCGGGGTCGCGCTGCTTCTGGTCGCCGAGGCGTCGATCGCGTTTGCGGAATATTCGCCCCTCGAGGTGAAGATGAGCGTCGTCGGCTATGGCCGGGCCGAGAAAACGCAGGTGCGGCAAATGGTGGCGTCGCTGCTTCGCCTCGCTGTGCCGCTGGCTTCCGAAGACGCGAGCGACGCACTGGCCGTCGCCATTTGCCATGCGACTCACGCGCCGTATCGCGCCATGGAGGCGCTGGCTTGAAGTTTTCCGCACTGATTCCTGTGATTGCGTGCCTTGCTGTTTCTCCCGCCATCGGCGCCGGAGCCTCGCCGCGTCTGGTGTTTTCGAAATCGTTCCCCGGAAGTCTTCCCGCGTGGCAGGAGATCACCGTGGACAAGACCGGCGCGGGCCAATATAAAGACGATCCGAAGGACGAGGACCCCATCAAATTCCAGCTCTCCGCCGCCGATTCCGGCGAGATGTTCGCCCTGGCCGACAGGCTGAATCATTTTTCGCACTCTCTCGAATCCGGCCTCAAAGTGGCCAACATGGGAATGAAAACGCTTCGCTATGAAGCGGACGAGGATGCTCAGCCGACCGAGGTCAAATTCAATTACACGGAAGACGTCGACGCAAGGGCGCTGACCGACTGGTTCGAGCGCATCGGCGACAGCGAGCGCGCCCGGATCAAGCTCGAGACCGCGGTCCGGTTCGATAAGCTCGGCGCGCAGGATGCCATTCTGGCCATCGAGATTCTGCGGGATCAGAAGCGGCTCGTCGCGCCGGAACAGTTTCTGCCCATGCTCGACCGCGTGGCGAAGAACGAAAGCTTTCTGCACATGGCGCGCGAGCGGGCGGGCGCGCTGGCGGACGGTATCCGGGCGCTGTCGAAATGAAGCTCGCCGCGGTCATTTCGCTGATTACAGTCTGCGCGTGGCCACTGGCGGCGCAGACTCCGCCCGATCCCGAGCTGCAGCAGCAGTATGAACTGTCGCTTGCGATGAACGATGCCGGGACGAGTGCTGTCGACATCATTCGCAATCTCGAAGCCTACCTGAAGAAATATCCCGACACGAAACAACGGCCAAAGATCGAACAGGCTTTAGCTAAAGCGGCGGTGGATTCCGACGACGACGCACGCATCGTTCTGTACGGCGAAAGGGTGATGAAGAGCGCTCCGAAGGACGACCTGGCGCTGATCGACCGCCTTACGCGCGTCCTGGTCGATTCCAGCGATTCCGAGCAGCGGAAGCAGTCAGTCGAGTATGCAAAGCGTTACGAAGCCGACGTCGCGGCGCGGGGGAAAGAAAATCCACCGGGGCATCTGACGCCGGGAGAGTGGGCGGACGAGGTATCGCGGGCGATGGCGCGCGCATTGGCGCTCGAGGCGCACGCGATCGGTGTCAATGAGGGCGCGGAAGCGGGCGCGAAGCTGGCGGCGAGATCCTGGGAGGCCTGGCCCACGGGCGAAGGCGCGCGCGAATACGCATATTGGCTGGTCAAACTCGGCCGGAATCAGGAGGCCATCGAGTTCTACGCCGACGCCTTCACCCTGCAGGACTCACGCACGACCGAAGCCGATCGCGCCAAAGATCGTCAGCGCATGGGCGAGCTTTATACGAAACTGAACGGATCGGAGAGAGGACTGGGAGATCTCATCCTCCAGGCTTACGATCGAACGGCGGCTCTGCTAAGCGAGCGGCGCGATGTCCTGAAGGCGAAGGACCCCAACTCCGTGGCCGGCAATATCGAGGATTTCGTTTTGCCTGCGGTGAACAGCGGCACTCCAGCCCTGAATGTTTCCGCGTTGAAGGGCAAAACGGTAGTAATGGATTTCTGGGCTACCTGGTGCGTGCCGTGCCGTGCGCAGCAACCCCTTATCGAGAAGGTCAGACAGCATTTCGCGGACGCGAAAGACATCGCGTTTGTTTCGGTTGACGCGGACGAGGATCTGTCGCTGGTCGCTCCTTTTGTGAAGGACCAGGGATGGCAGAACCCCGGCTATTTCGAAGCCGGCCTTGCGCAGAAAATGATGATCACCGCGATTCCGACGGTCCTGGTGCTGGACCCCTCGGGGCGGATTTACAGCCGCATGACCGGCTTCATTCCGGAACGTTTCGAGCAGATGCTGACGCAGCGGATCGAAGACGCGAGGCGCAATCCCTGACGGCACTCGCCGCACTGCGGGGCGGATCGTCGATCTGCGGCCGATCGGTAATGGGCCGATCGGCAATCCGCCGGACCCGGAGGGTACGCCTTCCAACCCGCTCTACAGGCTGCGGAAGCGGATTTCGACCGTGATCCGCACCGCGACGGGCTTGCCGTCCTTGCGCGCTGCGTCGAATTGCCATTGCTGCACCGCCTCGACGGCGCTCTGATCGACCGATTTATCCAGCGACTTGACCACGTGGACATCTTTCGGCTCGCCCTTCGAGCTCACCACCAGTCCCACGACGACGATGCCGGAGATCCGAAAACCCTCATCGTCCGGTTTGTAGACAGGATTGACCTGGTGGGTGACTTTCGGCGGAGTGATTCCGGGAGCCATGTCGAGCACCGGCTCGTCGTCCGCGTTCGCCACGCTGACGAAAAGAGTCATGAATGAGAGCGTTGCCGCCCGTCTGGTTCTCATCAGAGTAACCGGAGTAGACGGACGATACCGGCGAGAGGTTGCGGCCGCTACTGAACGATCAGGTTCGCGGTGGCGGTCGCTGTGCCGACCTTTACGACGACCGGAACGGTTCCCGCGGGCGTCCCTGCCGGAACGATGAAGTTAATCTGGTCCACGCCCACCAGCCCCCAGATAATTCCGTCGAAATTTACGGTGGCCGGCACATTGTTCACCGTGACGGTTACATTCTGTGTCGGGGCGGGTAAATCGCTCAAAGGGGTGCTCAAGGCGGGCGCGGCGCCGGTCGCGATCGACGGCGTCACCGCGCCGACGCCGGTGACGTAAAGCGTCGTTTCCGTTCCCGGCTCGGGGGCGGCCAGGCCGTTGGCGATGTTCGTCGTATTCGCAGCGGTGAAAATACCGGGAGCGGCGGAGGATACAAGGAAGTTCTGCGAAGTGACCGCGCCGTTATTGTTAATTTCGAGAGTCAGATTCGCGCCCACTGTGGCTTCATAGGGGATCTGAATATTCATCTGAGCCGGCGACAGGAACCACAGCGGCACAGCTTCGCCGTTTATCGTGGCCGATACTCCGGCCATGGTCAGCGGGAAGGGTACCGAGCTCGTGCTCGTGGTCGAGGGAGAGAGATTCGAACCAAACACGGCGACGATCTCGCCCGGCGCATACACCTCGGCGTACGAACCCGCATTGTTGATGCTCTTGATGGACGGAGTTCCGTTCGATGCCGATGTGGCGCGGCCGCTTAGCGTCGCCGAGGCCGTAACCGTGGAAGAGCTCCCGTTGTATGTGGCCGTAACGGTTTCGGAGCCTGTAGAGGTCAGACCGATCTGGGCGCCGGTGACGGCAAGCGTTGCCGTGGCTACCCCGTTCGACCCCACCAGCGTGGCGGATCCCAGCGCCGTCGACCCCGCGGTAAATACGACGTCTCCCACGGGAGTGACCCCGGTGGAGTTGGTGGCAGTCGCGATCAGGAACGTCTGATCCGAGGTGGCGAGAGAGGTCAAGTTGCTCAGAAGCGTCAGACTCACGGTTGACGGCGGAGGCGTCGTCACGGTCCCGCTGCAGGCCGATCCCGTGGCCAGGTAGCAAACATCTACCGATCCCAGCCCGGTTACCTCGTCAAACCCGACCCCTGCGTAGTACCCGACTGGAGTGCAACTGCTCGATGCTCGTCCATTACAGCCCTGTGAGGTGACAATGTTGTTGCCGGTGGTAATGTCATGAAAACTGCCGGGCTTCGACTGTGCCAGAGGATAAAGCGTTGCGTTCAGGTTCCCCATGCCGGCGGCCGTTTGTTTGCCGTTCGAGATGAGATATTGATTCATCAGCGCGCCGATGCCGGCGAATACCTGAGCCGAAACTGAGGTTCCGCCGTAGGCTTGCAGAGAGCCGTCGCTGTAAACCAGATATGGATCGTGGTCGGCGGACGCGCTCAAAGATACGTCCGGAACATCGCGCGCATTATCCGCCGGCACTCCGGTTCCGGCTTGCCACGATGGTTTGAGAAAGTAAATACTGGCGCCTCCGCCGCTGGCCGATGGCATTCCATCCTCGGCACTGTCGTTCCAAGAGGTTTCCGGAATGTAAGAAAGGGCGGACAAGCCGGTGGTGGCGTTAACGGTTGAACTCCAGTAGTTCCCGCTGCCTTCCGCAAATTCCGTGCCCCCGACCGCGGTAACTTCGGGTACGCTGCCAGGGGTGTCGACGGCAAGGCCGGGATTTTTTCTGTCGTCGCAATCGGCCGCGCCATCGTCGCCCGAGGCATTAAACCACGTGATGCCTTCCGAATTCCCCTGTTGCGCCCAGGATTGGAACTGCAGGACATCCGACTGTGGCGTCTCCGGTTCGCAACTGCCATAGCTGGTGCTCACGACGGGCGCGAGATCTTCGTCGATGGCGTATTGCACCGCACTCATCACATCTTCGGCATACACGAAAAGAATGGCGGCGTTCTTCGCTACCCCGCCGGACCATTCAAGATCCAGATCCGCTTCGGCCAGGTCGCCAGTGGCATTCTGGACACCTGGATCGGGCGAACCCGGTATCAGGATCTGCTGCAGACAAGGGCCTCCGCTCGACGAGCATGGAATGGCCGCCGTAGGCAGCCCATAGCTGCTGCGGAAGGTTGTAATGTCGCTGGTATAGATGTCGGTCTGGCCGGCAACGGCGATCTTCTGCCCTGCCCCGGTGATGCCCTGGTTGTACAGCGGATTGATGTCGTAGATGGTCGCTACGTCGGCCGGCGCCAGACAATTGCCGCCGCAAACCTCATTGGAGTAATCGTGGTGCTTGACATTCAAGGGCTTCATGCGGAAATCGCTGAGGCCGCGAATTCCCAGGACAACCGACCCGATGGCAGCCGGCACCGAAGGCTCGCCGGCGTTGGCGAAATGAGTAACGCCGTCAACCTGATACTGATGGATTTCGGTTTGAAATGCGTTCTCGACCTGCGCTGCCGTTCCGCTCACGGCGATCCAGGTCCGGCCCCGCCCGACATTCAAAACCGTCAGCCCCTGACCCTGCAGCCACGCCGAAATCGAGTTCAAATCGTTCTGGCTGATGCCAAATCGATCCGCGTATTGCTCCGGAGTAAGCCACTGATGATAGTTGGCGGACTTCGGGTTTTGCTGGTCGGCGAGCAATTGAGTGAGCTCCGCCTTCTGCGCGGCGGATTGATTGAAATTCAGCGTAATGTAAGAAAGCTTGAGCGTCGGCGCTACGCGGCCGCGATCATTTTCCGCGGTGGCTCTGGGATGAATATTACCGGAGAGCGTGAACCGCTCCTGATTGTTAATCGCACGGGTGATCCGGCTCTGTTGCGCGCCGGCCGTTCCTGCAATAAAACAGAGCAGTGGGATCAATGTCCGGAGTGGCTTTGAAGGTGTCAAAAACTTCCGATGCTTCCTGATTCCGGCGGGTTCCATGGGGCTGGATGTTCGTTGATGGAACCCGCGTGAAACGGACGAGTTCCTGGCCTGAAAATCCTTAGTTTTTATTGTTTCGTAAGGCAAAGGTAAAGAGCGAGTTACCCGCGGTCACTGAGATATATTGGCGTCCATTTACCGAAAAACTCACGGGTCCGGAAGCCACGTCCCCACCCATATTGGCTCGCCAGAGTTCGGCGCCGGTGCGCGCATCGAGCGCCCAGAAGTAGCCCTCGCGGCCCCCCGTGAACAGCAAATCCGAGGCGGTAGTCAGAATGCCGGCGCTGGTGACGTCGGTCATTTTGAATTCCCACTTTCGGTCGCCGGTCTTCGGATCGAAGGCCCGCACTGCGCCATAGCCTTCCGCCTCAGTGCGGTACATTACCTGGGTCCCCCGCAGCGAAGGAACGGGCGATCTCGGCGCGCCGCCGGTATATCGCCGTCCCTCGACATAATCCGCCGGCATCTTACTAAAGACTGACGCGTAGTTATCCCACGCGTTGATGTAAAAAAATCCGGTGTGCGGGCTGTAGGAAGGCGAGAACCAGTTGGTGGCGCCCTGCACGCCCGGATACACCAGCGTGCCTTCGCGCGTGGGATTGGCTGTGGCGACCCTGACCGGTTTGCCGCTGTCGTCAAGCCCCGTCGTCCATGTCACCTTACTGAAAGGCTTGCCCTGCAGAAACTCGCCTGTAACCCGGTCGAGCACATAATAGAATCCATTCCGGTTGGCCCAAAGCATCACGCGGCGCAGTTTGCCCTTCCACTCCATATCGGCGAGCACCGGCACCTGTACCGAGTCGAAATCGAAGTCGTCGTGCGGCGAGAACTGGAAATACCATTTCAATTTGCCGGTATCGGCATCCAGCGCGACTACGGAATCGCTGTAAAGATTTGTGCCCGCGCGCAGGTCGCTGTTCCAGTCCGGCCCGGGATTGCCGATGCCCCAATAGGTGAGGTTCGACTGCGGGTCGTAAGACCCGGTCACCCAGATCGATGCGCCTCCGTGCATCCAGGAATCGCCTGCCCAGGTGTCGTGTCCGGGCTCGCCCGGACCGGGAATCGTATTGAACCTCCAGGCTTCCTTGCCCGTGCGTGCGTCGTAGGCCGCGAGGAATCCGCGGATGCCGAATTCGCCTCCGGCCGTCCCGACAATCACCTTGTCTTTGACCACCAGAGGAGCATGCATCAGCGAATAACCGGCTTGGGTTTTGGCGACGGTCACATTCCAGATGGGCTTGCCGCTCTTTGCATCGATAGCCAGCAGATGACCGTCGATGGTGCCCATAAACAGCGTGTCGCCCAGAATCGCCAGACCGCGATTGACCCGCCCGCAGCAGGTGCGGGCTTCCGGCGAAGGCGCGTATTCGTATACCCAGAACACGCGGCCCGTGACCGCGTCGATTGCGACAACATCGTTGGGGGCCTGAACGGTATAAAGGACGCCATCCACCACGAGCGGCGTGGCTTCGAATTTTTCCAGAGAATGCGCCTGAAAGACCCACTGCAATTCCAGATTCCTGACGTTGGCCGGTGTTATTTGCGTGAGCAAACTATGCCGCTGGCTCATCTCGGTGCCCGAATAAGTCAGCCAGTTTTGCGGCTCCTTATTGGCGTTTAGAATGCGATCGAAAGTGATCTGACCCCAAACAGCGGGCGCGAGCAGCAGAGGCAGCATCCAGCGCATCTTCATTTGAGATCCACTCCTTTCAAGCTCACCAGGTAACTGACCAGATCGGCGAGTTCCTTCGTGCTCAGCTTGTCTTTATAAGACGGCATCAGAGACTTATCGATAATCGCCGATTCCCGCAGGCTGGCCCGCTCGACCGAAACCAGGCGATCCTTCGAATCCAGAATCTGCACGCTGTATTTATCCTCGTTGAGCAGCGTTCCGGTGATGGTCGCGCCGGCTTTGGTAACGCCGCGGAAGTGCCGGTTTTGCTCGGGCACGTCGGCGTCCGGGTTCACGATGGCGCGCTCGATTTCGCCCGCGAGACGGCGTTCGCCGATATCGCTCAGGTCGGGACCGCTGCGCGAACCGGCCCCGCGAATGCGATGGCAGCCGGCGCATCCGCCCTTGCCGTCGTAGATGGCCTTGCCGGCCGCGGGGTTGCCTCCGGAAACCGTTGCAGAAGTGGCCGCCGCGAGGGAACGAAGGTAGGCCACGATGGTCAGCGACTGATAATCGTTGAAATTGTTCGGCGGCATCGCGGTGCCGGGAATGCCGGAGCGGATGATGGCGGCAATATCGTCGTCGTCTTTGGCCCGACGGAATTTGTTGTGGCCGAGATCGATACCCGGCACGCCAGTGCCTTCCGCGCCGTGGCAGATCGCGCAGTTGGCGCGATAGAGCCGGCCTCCATCCTCCACATCGATCGGAGTGAAGCTGTGCTGGCCGTAGACGCTGACGGCGCATCCGGCGATCAGGGCCAGATTGAAAAGAACCCTCGTCATGTACCGCACAGTATATGCCAGGCGGGTTATGACGAGGCCGACGGGGGCCTCGGCCCCGGATTGCGGGAGGTACGCTCTACCCCGACGATTCAAGCGCGGCGAGTTTCCGATCCAGATGGCGCAGAGCCGATTCGAGCTGCTCTCTGCGTCGCGGATGCGTGGCTCCCGCGAGATCGGCCAGGACTCTCTTGCGAGACAGTTCAAGACTCTCGCGTTCGGCCTTTAAGCGAAGCTCTTCAGCCGTTGGCGGAGTCTCTCGGGAAGCGCTGCGCCGGGCGGCCGCTTCTTCCATCTGCGACTCGACGTCCTTGCTCTCCCAGCCGCGGGACATGCTTTCATTGTGCGTTATTTCAGGAACACCCGGGCGAAAACGACAGGCAAAAGGATCGCGGCCAGCAGCACCCAGCTCCAGCGATTACCGAAGTTGAGCGTGTATCCGATGCCGAAACGTTGAGGCACGAAGATGGCCGGGTCGGCGGGATTGTAGTACGTGGCTCCCAACTTCCAGCAGGAATCCGGCGCGCGATCGCCCGGACCCTGCCGATAGCGGATCAGGGTTATTACGAGCAGCGCAACCAGGGCGGTCCCGACCAGGGGGAACAGGAAGCCGGCCGCTTCGGGCCGTACAAGAGCGATCCCGGCCTCGGCAACGGGAAACCAGCTGATGAGAAGCAACAGCTGTGCGGTCCGGCGGCGAAAACGACGCTCTGCCAGTCCCCGCGACCCCTTTATCGATAACCGCTGCGACCAGTGAAATATTCCCCAGGCGAAAAGCCCGAAGACGAGGCTGAGCGCACCGTCGAGCGCCAGCATGCCGGCAACACCGGCGTGCGTACGCGCGATCCAACGGTTGGGTGCGTAGAAACCCCAATGTACCGCGATACGCTGCGGCAGCTGATTGAAATGGCGATCTGCCCACAGAGCCAGCGCGGTGAGAAAAACGAGAGGCAGGAACATCGCCAGCGGTCCGCCGGGAAATTTTTCCCGGGGCGCCGAGAGATCCACCTCGACCGTGGTGGTCGTGGGGACCGCGTAAGCGAGTGTTCGGCGATGTGCGTCCGCCAGAGCATATACAAATCCGGCCATCTCAATCGTTGCGGCCCACTGCCCCATAAGCGGAGTGAGAGCGATCGCGGCAAGCACGAACGTCCAGAGGACGATGCGATATCGCAGCAGAATACGGCGCGCGGTCTCAGTCCGGCGAAATTCCGGGGCCACCGTGACCGAGAAGAAAAGATCGCGGCGCGTCCACCGGGGCAGGAAATGCAGCATCGCGCCGACGGATGCGAGTGTTGCGATGAGATAAATGGCGATCATTCAGAGAACCTCCAATGCCGCCGCGAGCCGGCGCAACTCGCGGACGATGCTCTGGCGGGAAAATCCGCCTGCCTGCATCTCGGCGACAAGGCCTCGCAAGCGGCGGTCAAACCCTTCGGCGGCTTCTACCTGGCCGTGGCGCGGAGCCTTGCGCTCGATAACTTTGACGCCGCTGCGGCGCGCGATCTCGAGCCATCCTTCGCCGGCGAGGGTGCGATAGGCCTCCGCCACGGTATTGAAATGCACTCCGAGATCCGTGGCGAGCCTGCGCACGGGCGGCAACGGATCACCCGGCTTCAGTTCGCCATTCACCAGAAGTACGCGCAGGCCGTCGACGAGCTGCCGATAGACCGGGACCGAGGACTTGAGGTCGATTCGTAGCATCATCTCTCTGTACTCTGTACATATACAGTATACAATATGGGGTGCAAAGAGCCCGGAATTCGAATTGCTCCGCACCTTGCATGAGCAGACTCAATCAACAGAAACGCGACGAAATCCCCGCCAAACAGTACGCTTTTCCGAAGGAAGAAAAAGAACCGCTGGAAGACGCCGCACATGTGCGAAACGCCATTGCGCGATTCAATCAGGTTCAAGGTGTCTCGGACAGCGAGAGGGACGAAGCCTGGAAACGCATCCGCAGCGCCGCGAAAAAATTCGGCGTGGAGATGCAAGAAACCGACTGGCGGGAATTAAATCACAAGGGCAAGGCGCATTAAACCGGCGCTACTCGTAGCGCAACGCTTCGACGGGATCCAGCCGCGCAGCCTTGACTGCCGGCCATACGCCGAAGAACAGGCCGACACCCATCGAAACCACCAGCGCCAGGACGATCGCCCAACTGGGAACGCTGCTGGGCAGGGAAGGCACGAGTGCGCCCACGACCGTGGTGATCAGCACGGCGAAAAGGATTCCGAACAGGCCACCGGTGCTGGTCAGCGCCATGGCTTCGGCCAGAAACTGGCCGATAATGTCGAAGCGCCGCGCACCCAGAGCCTTGCGGATACCGATTTCGCGTGTGCGCTCAGTCACGCTGACCAGCATGATATTCATGACGCCGATGCCGCCGACCAGCAGTCCCAGACCTGAAATCGCGATAGCGACGAGCCCGATGACACCAGTAATCTGATCGAACTGCTGCATGATCTGGTCGGGCGTCTGCAGGCTGAAGTCATCTTCCTCGCCGGGTTTCACGTGGCGAGTGCGGCGCAGGATGGCCTCGACATCTTCATAAGCATCCTTGCGCATGCCGGGTTTCGCTT
>CAWBIS010000156.1:0-20044 GCA_963788485.1 Terriglobia bacterium | reverse complement strand
CAGTGAGCTGTTACGCTTTCTTTAAAGGATGGCTGCTTCTAAGCCAACCTCCTGGCTGTCTGAGCGTTCCGACTTCCTTTCCCACTTAACTGTAACTTTGGGACCTTAGCAGGCGATCTGGGCTGTTTCCCTCTCGACGATGACGCTTAGCCGCCACCGTCTGACTCCCGGGTATGTTGTCGCTGGCATTCGCAGTTTGGTTGGATTCGGTAAGCCGGAAAGCCCCCTAGTCCATCCATCTCTCTACCACCAACGCAATTCATCCGAGGCTAGCCCTAAAGCTATTTCGGAGAAGACGAGCTATCACGGAATTGATTAGCCTTTCACCCCTACCCACAGCTCATCCGAGCTTTTTTCGACAAAAACCATCAGTCCTCCAGTGGGTGTTACCCCACCTTCAACCTGGCCATGGGGTAAAGATCATCCCGCTTCGCGTCTATTCCTGCCAACTGGACGCCGTCTTAATACTCGCTTTCGCTTCGGGCTCGCTTGCCTTTTTTAACCTTGCTGGCAAGAAATGGTTCGCCGGCTGGTTGTTCCAATCCTGGCGCGCGGATCAGACATTGCCGCCCGAAGCGGCCGTGGCATTTCCACTGCTTGTAGGGCACACAGTTTCAGGTACTTTTCACTCCCCTCGAACGGGTTCTTTTTCGCCTTTCCCTCACGGTACTGGTTCACTATCGGTCAGAGACTAGTATTTAGCCTTAGGGATGGTCCCGTAGTTCAGCAGGTTTCACGTGCCCCGCCTTCTCGGTCCCCGCTTCGAGTCTGGATTGTTTTGCCTACGCGCCTGTCACGCTCTATGAGACCGCTTTCCTGGACTAGGCTAACAACCAGATTGGTAACTCTACTGCGGCCCTCGCAATTGGTGGTGTTATGTGGTGCCTGACTAGTACGTATTGCTGGATGCCGCGCGAGACGGAATAGCGATGGTTGCGCGGGTTACGCGCCGCTTCCACCAGCTTGTCCACCACTATCTGCGGGGTCGCTCCGTCCGGATTTCCCATTCCGAGATCGACCACATCAAGCTGTGCCGCGCGTGCTTTTGCCCTCATGTCGTTGATGACGGCGAACACATAGGGCGGCAGCTTCTGAATGCGGTAAAAATTGTCGTTTATTTCGGACATGGAAACCTTCAGTTTAGCTCAGCCAGACATAGCCACAGCCTGCCAGGCCATGCCAAAGAACACGCCTGAAAGAGCTTGACGAGCGCTTGACAGCCAATGTCAACTTTGATAGTGTCCTCCGACTAGGGGGTTCAGCGTGAAAACGTTATTGGCTGCTCTTGTCGGGGTCGTGTTATCCGTCAACATATTTGCCCAGGGGCAACTGTCCCAGATTCAGGGCACGGTTATCGATGCGTCCGGAGCTGCGGTTCCCGACGCGGCGGTCAAAGTGACCAACACATCCACCTCTCTGGTGAGAACGGTTAACACCGGTGCCGACGGTACCTACGTCCTGCCTGACCTTCCGGTCGGACCCTATAGCCTGGAAGTCTCCAAGGAAGGTTTCGCCACCTTCATGCAGACTGGAATCGTTCTTCAGGTAGCCTCCAATCCCACTGTCAACGCGACGCTCAAGATCGGCAACGTGAACGAACAGGTATCGGTGGAAGCGAATGCGGCACTGGTGGAAACTCAGGCCACTGGCGTCGGCACCGTGATGGAGAACCAGCGCATTCTGGAATTGCCGCTCAACGGCCGCGTGGCTACCGACCTGATCACATATACGGGCGCGGTGATTCCGCAGGGCGTTGCGGGCAACGGCGGTTTTCCAGGTACGGAGCAGTTCGTAATCGCCGGTGGGCAGGCGTTCGGCGTTCAATTTTACCTGGACGGCAGCGTCTACAACAACCCCTGGGACTTAGCCAACCTGCCCCTTCCTTTCCCCGACGCGCTGCAGGAGTTCAAGGTTGAAACCAGCACGCTGACGGCTTCAAACGGCATCCATGCCGGCGGTACCGTAACGGGCGTGACTAAATCGGGTACCAACGAATTCCATGGCGACGCGTTCGACTTCTTCCGCAACGGCGACATGAACGCGCGCAACTTTTTTGCCCCTACCCGCGATACGCTCAAACGGAATCAGTTCGGCGGCGTTGTCGGGGGCCCGGTAATAAAGAACAAGCTGTTCTTCTTTTTTGGATACCAGGAAACCCTGACTCGTCAGGATCCGGCAGCGAATTCGTCCGCAACTTTCGTCCCGACGGCCGCCATGATCGCGGGAAATTTCAGCGGCTGCCCTTCGGATCTCAGCGCCTCGGTTCTCGCCACGCTTCCGAGCAACGTCGCAAGCCAGATACAAAACAATCAGATTCCCCAGTCGCTGCTGGATCCGGCGGCACACAATCTGGCGGTGTTGCTACCGCCGCCAACCACCACCAACCCTTGTGGCAACACGTCTTATGGCACGATTACCGACGTCAACGAGGGTCAGCTTGTCGCCCGTGGGGACTACCAGACCAGCACCAAAAACAGCCTCTTCGGCCGCTATCTTCGCGATCACTACACGCGGCCGCCGGCTCAGAATTTCACGCCGAATAACCTTCTCACAAGCGTGGCCGGCGGGTTGGACGACGCCGACCAGTCCTGGGCCTTCGGCGATACATATCTGTTCAGTCCGACGCTGGTGAATCAGTTCCGAGCGACCGTCGACCGGGTCGGCATCCACCGCTTTGACGACAACTATGTGTCTGCCTGCGATCTGGGGGTTATCGGAGTTTATTGCGGATACGTGCCTCACCAGAGCGGTTTCACGGTGACCGGCGCATTCAGTGTCGGCCCCGGCACCGGAGGGCAGGCGGTAGCCCACACCACGCCGATCCAGCTCAACGACGACATCAGCCTGGTGAAAGGCAACCATCAGATCAACTTCGGCGGCGGAGGCGTTGGGGGGAAGATGCTCTTCGACGGGAACGTCTACTCTCAAACCAACTGGACTTTTCCCAACATGGCCAGTTTCCTCGTCGGGGCTTACAGCGCCAACTCACTTTCCCTTCCCAACGATCTGAACCTGAAAAAGTGGAATGCTTTCTGGTATGTACAGGATACCTGGAAAGTGACTTCCCACCTTACCGTAAACGTTGGTTTGCGCTGGGAACCTTATCTGCCTCCCGCGAATATCACAGGATCAATCTACAACTTCAGCGTGGCGAGCCTTGCCGCCGGCGTCAAGAGCACGCAGTTTACCAACGCTCCTCCCGGTCTGACGTTCCCCGGCGATCCCGGCTTCCAGGACCATACTGGCGAGAACAATGAGTGGAACCTGTGGGCGCCCCGCGTGGCGCTCGCCTGGGACCCCAAAGGGGACGGGAAAACCGTGGTTCGGGCGTCCTGGGGAATCGCTTATGACTACAACGCGGGCGAGTTGCTGGTGAACGCGGCCGACGCCCCGCCCTATGGCGGTACCGAGATCTTTTCTGGCAACTCGTTCAGCAATCCTTACTGCATCGGAGCGCCGGCAGGGTGCCAGGGCGATCCCGGCGGAAATATCTTCCCCTATGCAGCCAACGCCAACGCGCCCTTTGCCGCGGGCGGAACCTATATCGCTATACCTCCTCAGCTGAAGGCAACGGCATCGAACCAATGGAACCTCACCCTCCAGCGCCAGTTTGGCAATGACTGGCTGGTGTCGGCCCAATACATTGGAAGTGAAACCGCGCATCTCCTGGACTCATACCAGTTGAATCCGGCCGTGTATACTCCCGGAACCTGCACTGCGGGCCAGTACGGCCTGACGAAAGCCGGCCCCTGCTCGACCACAGGCAACCAGAACTATCGCCGCGTCTTCGTGCTGGACGGATACCCCGGCACTCTGGAGCCGAACGGCACTCCGACGTTCGGCTATGTGGACACGTTCGACGACGGCGGGACGGCAAGTTATAACGGATTACTCCTGGCTGTCACGAAGCGCTTGAGCAAGGGCCTCCTGATGAATGCCAACTATACCTGGTCGCACTGCATCGGCGATCTGAACATAGGCGACAGCACGGGTAATGCCGGAGCCGGGTATGTCGAGCCAGGCAACCGCCGCCTGGATCGTGGCAACTGCCAATCGAACGAGATAGGCGGAACATTCTCCTCCGACCGCCGGCAGATCTTCAATCTCACGGTTGTGTATCGCACTCCGAAGCTCTCCAACGCCTGGGCGTCCAGGGCCCTGTCGGACTGGGTCGTAACGGGGATTTACCACGCGACCTCGGCCTACTGGCTCACGGTCAGTCTGTCGACAGACGTGGCATTGACTGGCGCGACGGTCGAACGTCCGGTCCAGATCCTGCAGAACCCGCTGTGCTCCAACCCGGGTCCGGCGCCGAGTTGCTGGATTAATCCCGCGGCTTTCGCCAGCCCCGCGACAGGCACGCTTAGCGCGATGGGTAAAGACAACATCCCCGGTCCGGCGTTTTGGAATTTCGATCTTGCGCTCGCGAAGGAGTTTGCCATTCATGAAAAGCACAGAATCGAGTTTCGTGCCGAGGCCTTCAATCTGACCAACAGCTTCCGCGCCGGCGTCCCTTATACACCTGGCGCCGCGGGCCTCGCCGCCGGCGGCCCCGGGGTCGGCCTTACCTATGGAACGCCGACCTTCGGCCAGATCACCAGCGCGCTCGATCCGCGTATCATGCAACTGGCGCTGAGATACATCTTCTAGGAACCTTGGGTTGTTCAATCGGCCTATCGGGGCGCCAGTATCGGCGGCTTCAGCACCGCCTCGATCGCTTTCTGAACCTGCGGGTCCAGCTTCGCCTGGATCTCGTCGCCCCTGGCGACGCCCAGCGCGAGAGTGTAAATATCCGCTTTCAGGTGCGACTCGATGAACTCACGATTCTGGAGCCACTCGCTCACGCTCGGCTGAATCTGCCGTTCTGACAGCCATTCCTGGAACTGATCCAGAGCCTGCGGCGGAACTTCCCATCCATCGGTAATCTTATGGCTGCGGAGATACTCCACGGCGAATGACGTAAACGATCCCGACCCCTCCAGCACCGCCTGCAGTTGCGTCAGCGATTCCTGCGAGACCTCCACATCCGGCACGATTCCGCCGCCGCCAGGAACCGGCCGGCCGCTGTCGGTCTTGAAATCCGTGCGTTCGTTCGGATGCGTTGCGGTCGCGCCCAGTTCGAAATCGTCCGCGCCGAACGCCCTCTGGGAACTGAAGGTCTTCTGAATGGAACGTCCGCTCGGGATGTAATAGAGCGCGGTTGTCAGGGCCAGGCCGGTCTTTTCGGACAATGGATAAACGCTCTGGACTAATCCTTTGCCGAAGCTCGGTTCGCCCACAATGGTCGCGCGGTCGTGATCCTGCAGAGCGCCCGAAACGATCTCCGACGCGCTTGCGGTCTTGCTATTGACGATCACCGCCACGGGAAAATCATAAGGCTGGTTACCCTTGGGAACGCGTTCGATGGTCTCGGGCACGTTGCGCCCTTTCTGCGATAGAATCACCTGGCCCGGCTGCAGAAAAAACGAAGCCGTCTCCAGCGCCGCCACCATCAAACCTCCGGGATTATTGCGCAGATCGATTACCAGACCTTTGAGATTGCGGCCTCCCAGCTTCTCGATCCCGTCGTGGATCTGCCGCGCCGTTTTCTCTTCGAAGCCCGACACCCGGATATACCCTATACCCGGCCGCAACTCGAAAACGCGTTCCACGCTGGAACTCTGCATGGTCGCCGGCGTCAGAATCAGATCGATCAGCTTCGCGTTGCCCGGGCGGCGCACTACGAGTTCGGCCTGCTTCTGCCGCGACTGGCCAAGCAGTTGAACGATCTGATCGCCATCGAGCCGATCCAGACGGTAATTATTTACCGCGAGAATCTCATCGCCCGGGGACATGCCCGCTTTCTCCGATGGCGTATTGGGCATCACCTGGAGCACCACTACGCGGCCCGGCAGCACGGAAACGATACTGCCGAATCCCTTCTGCGTCGAGGACTGCATCTGCTCGAGCTGTTCGAACTGGCCGGGATCGAAGAAAACCGAGTGCGGATCCAGATGGCTCAGTAATCCCGGAATTGCGCCCTGGTAGAAAGCCTGGTCCGGATCGAATGGTTCGGCGGCGTTCTGTTCGAGGATTTTGTAGGCGTCGATGAATTTCTTCACCTGGCGCGCCTCGTCGTCCTGCGGCGGTTCGGCGGCAAACGCGAAGCACGCGCAAATGAGAATCGCGGTCGGGTACCGAATCGCCATGGCCACTATTATCGCGTGAAACGAGTGGCCTTCTTCGCCGCCTGACGCGCCAGCGCCAGGTCGATTAACCGGTCGATCAGTTCGCCGTATGGGATTCCCGAATACTCCCACATTTTCGGATACATGCTGATCGAAGTGAAACCCGGAACCGTATTGATCTCATTGATGTAGATCCGGCCCGTCGCGGTCTCGCGCAGAAAATCCACCCGGCCCATGCCCTCGCATCCCACCGCTTTGAAGCACTCGACGGCCAGGCGGCGAATCTCCGCCGTGTCATTCTCCGGCAAGTCCGCAGGCACTACGGTTCGCGCCAGATTCAACTCGTACTTATCTTCGTAATCGTAAAATTCGCGTGATGGCAGAATCTCGCACGGCGCCGAAGCCTTTGGATCGTCATTTCCCAGCACGGCGCATTCGAACTCGCGTCCTTCGATCCCGCGCTCCACGACAATCTTGCGGTCGTACTCCGCAGCCAGAGCGAGCGCCGATTGCAACTCGCAGAGATCGTGCGCTTTCGAGATCCCGACCGAAGACCCCAGATTAGCGGGCTTCACGAACATCGGAAACGGCAGGCTGCGCGCGACCGCTTCGGCATCCAGCCGGTCGCGTGACACCACGACGCAATCGACGACCGGCAGACCGCGTTCGCGGCATATTCGCTTCATCGCGTCCTTGTCCATCGACACTGCCGACGCCAGCACATTCGCGCCGACGTAAGCGAGATCCGCCAGTTCGAACAAACCCTGCACCGTGCCGTCTTCACCGAACGTGCCATGCAGCACCGGAAATACCACGTCGATTCCGGGATTCGCTCCCGGCTCCGGCAGAATCGGCCCGGGAGTCCAGCGGCCATCCTTGCCGATCAGATAGCGGATCACATCGTATCGCTCCGGATTCATTGCCGCGATCACCGATTCCGCCGAAACCAGCGATACTTCGTGCTCACCGCTGCGCCCGCCGTAAACGACCGCAACCCGCGTCTTATTCGTGTTCATTCGTATTCATCGTGGCTAAAGAATCTTTTTCCCCATGGCCGAGAGAATCAACTCCACCGCAAGATCGGCGGTCCGGTTCACCTCGTCGATCACGGGATTCACTTCCACCACTTCCATAGACACCATTCTGCCGGAATCGCAGATTACTTCCATGGCCAGATGGGCTTCCCGATAGGTCGCACCGCCCCGCACGGGCGTTCCCACTCCAGGCGCATATTGCGGATCGATGAAATCCATATCGAGCGAAAGATGAAATCCCGCCGTTCCGTTTGTGGCCACCTCGATGGCTTCAGCGATGGCGGCGGGCATGCCGCGTTCGTCGATCTCACGCATCGTGATCGCGCGCACGCCTGAATCCCGTACCGTGTCCCGCTCGAGTTCGTCCAGATCGCGAATACCCAGCACCGCTACGTTGGCCGGGTCTACTTTAGGGGCGAAGCCGAACATTCGGGCCAGCGCGTCGGGACCCGCGCCGATGCAGCAGGCGAGCGGCATTCCATGGATGTTGCCGCTGGGGCTCGATTGCGGCGTGTTCATATCCGCATGTGCGTCGATCCAGAGCAACCCGATCTTCCGACCCGATTCGCGAAAGAACCGCGCGATTCCCGCCACGGTGCCGACCGCGATTGAATGATCGCCGCCGAGAACCAGCGGCATTTTGCCGGCGGCCAGCGCCTGGCCTGCAAGTTCTCCCAGTCGTTCGCATGTCGCGGCGATCTGCGGCAGGAATTTCGCGTCGGCCGGCCCGGCGTCCCCTACGCTTTCCGCCTGCGCGACGGGCACGTTTCCGAGATCGGTAACGTCGACTCCAAGCGCACCGAGCCGTCTGCCGAGGCCGGCCACGCGCACTGCGGAAGGACCCATATCGACGCCCCGGCGTCCCGCGCCAAGGTCGAGCGGCGCGCCTATAATGGCGATTGCCCTCTTACTCACGGATGCAGCTCACGGGCGCAGCCGGTAAAGCATTCGCGGAAACGCAATGGTTTCGCGCACGTGCTCGAGTCCGCACACCCAAGCCACGCAGCGTTCAATGCCCATGCCGAATCCGCCGTGCGGTACGGTCCCATACTTGCGCAGATCGATGTACCACTCAAAAGCCTCTCGCGGCAGCTGGTGCTCTTCGATTCGTTTCAGCAGCAGCTCCGGATCGTGGATTCGCTGACCGCCGCCGATGATTTCTCCGTAGCCTTCGGGCGCCAGTACATCCACTCCCAGGGCAACCTCCGGGCGATCCGGATCGGGCGCCATATAGAACGCCTTGATCGCGCTCGGAAAGCGGTCCACCATGATCGGCCGATCGAACTGCTGCGTGAGAATCGTCTCGTCGGCGCCGCCGAAGTCGCCGCCCCATTGAATCTCCGACCCATGCGCCTCGAGGTTCCTGACCGCATCGTCGTAGCTCATGCGGGCAAAAGGCGCCTGGACGGCCTCAAGCTTTGAGACATCGCGTTCCAGCACCTTCAACTCTTCCCGGCTCTGATCGAGGACACGGCCGACCACGTAGACCACCATCTCTTCGGCCACGCGCTTGATCTCGTCGAGGTCGGCATACGCCATCTCCGGCTCCACCATCCAGAACTCGGTGAGGTGCCGCCGCGTCTTTGATTTCTCCGCGCGAAACGTGGGACCGAAGCAATATACTTTGCCGAACGCCATCGCGTTCGCCTCGTTATAGAGCTGCCCCGATTGCGTCAGGTAGGCTTTATCGTCGTCGAAGTAATTGACTTCGAAAAGCGTCGTGGTTCCTTCGCACGCCGCCGGCGTGAAGATCGGCGTATCGACCAGGGTGAATCCGTGGCTGTCGAAGTAATCGCGCACCGCCCTGATCACCTGATGACGAATGCGAATGATCGCATGCTGCCGCTGCGACCGCAGCCACAGATGCCGGTGATCCATCAGGAACTCGACGCCGTGCTCCTTCGGCGTGATCGGATAAGGATCGCTTTCGGAGACCTTCTGGACGATGTCGACACCCTCGACATCCATCTCGTAGCCCCCGTGGGCCCTGGCTTCGGCGCGAATGGTTCCGCGCACGATGAGCGACGATTCCTGCGTCAGATGCTTCAACTCTTCAAAAACATCCTCCGGCAACGCGCTTTTCAAGGCAACGCACTGCATCAAGCCGGTGCCGTCGCGCAGAATCGGAAAAACGATCTTGCCGGATTTGCGCAGATTATAGAGCCAGCCGGCGATTTCGACGCTCTCGCCCACATGCCGCGCGGCGTCGGCAATAGTAATTCTTTCAGCCATGATTGACCTCGCTATGCATGGGTCGCATTCGGCTGCATGGATTCGAGCCGCTCGAACGCGCGCGCGATCTCCTCGAGCGGGTGCTCCATTTCCGGAACCTCTCGCAATTCGAGGAGCAGAGGAACGTCCCCCGGCAGCGATCGCAGCAAGTCCATGGCCATGCTCCAGTCAATCGTCCCGCCTTCCTTCGCGGGAAACAGATGCTGGTCCTCGGCGCCGTTGTTGTCATGCACGTGCAGCGAGCGAATACGCGGTTTCATGATTTCGAACTCGTGTTCCAACCCCGCCCCGATGTGTGCGTGCCCGGTATCGAAGACGTAATTCAGGCCCATGTGGGTCATGGTATTGAACAATTCCAGACGCTCGGCCGTGGACAACTCATTGGGCGTATTTTCGAGCAGTATCTCCACGCCGCGCTGGCGCGCGAAGACTGTAAGCTCTTCCAGCGATGAAAACGCGGCTTCGATCGAGTATTCGGAAAATTCCTGCCCACCCACGCCCAGGTGCTGGATCAGGTAGCGGAACGGAATGACTTCGGCGATTTCGAGAGCGCGCTTGATTTCGCCTACGTAGCGAATGCGCTCGGCCTTGTTCCGCTCCGTAATATTGATGTGCGTATGGGGACCTGAGCGGCCCCAGATCTCGTCGGTGTACATCGGCGCGTGCAGGGAATGCAGCTTCAAACGCGAATCGCGGAACCAGTGGCCCAGTTCCCCGATCTGCGATTTGTCCCGGTAGTCCAGATGCTGGGGGGCGCAGAAAATCTCGACGGCCTGAATGCCGGCCCCTTCCACGCGGTTCAACCACGCTGTGGTCAGTCGATGATTGCAGATTACGTGGGTTGATATGACTCTGTCCATGAGATCGGTGCCTGGTGGCCAGATTCTATTTTCGCGCTTTGGCCTTTTCGGCCATCACGACTTTCAGATTATGCGTGGCGGAGGGAAGATTGGGATCCAGACGGACCTCCTCCTGTAACGCCGCAAGCGCTTCATCCAGCTTACCCATCGTATGGTACGCCGCGGCTATGTTGGAATACGCCTCCCCCAGATTGGGATCGAGCTTCAGCGCCTCTCTCGCCGCGCGAATACAGTCGTCGTAACGCTGATTGTCATAGTACTTCACCGAGAGATCCAGGTAACGGTTGACCGAGGGATCCTTTTTCGCCTTGGACTCGGCATCGACGACCTGATCGATTCCGGTTTGCGCCACCAACAGTGCGCGGGAGCCGTCGGGATCGTCGGGATAAAGACGCAGCGTCTCATTTGCCACCCGCTGCAACTGGACCCATTGATGCCACTCCGCGAGCACCTCCATAACGGTTCGACGCGCCGTAAGATCGTAAGGATCGAGCGAAATGGCCTTCAATCCCATCGTGTAACCTTGCCGGGATTGCCCCTGGGAGACCAGCCATTGTGCGTAAGAAGAGTATGCCGGCGAGTACGATGCTCCATCCGCGATCGCGCGCCGGAACTCGGCTTGCGCCTGCGGCGTCTTGCTGACCGTGTTGTACGCGCGTGCCAGATTGATCTCGATCACGACGTCCCTGGGCGAAAGCTTTTCGGCCCGAACCAGGTAGCCAAGGCCAGTCATAGGATCGTCCTCCATGCGGGTCAGCCCGAAATTCATGAAGGCCCGACCGTCGCCTGGGCTCTTCGCCATGGCGTCGCCCCAAAGGGTCGCTTCCGATTCCCAGACGGCGTTTCTCTGGTAGGTGCCCCAGCCGCATGCCGCCAGCAATGCTACGGCGGCCGCGGGCATCAGCACCAGAGCGGCCACGCGTTGACTCGATCCGTACAAAATGGCGAATGCGACCCACGCCGCCCGCGATACCGCCAACGCCAGGCCCACAAGCGGTAAATACATCCGCCAGTCGACTTCCACTTCGCCATGCGGGATAACGGCATACGGCAGAAGGGCGATCAGAAACCAGCAGAGGCCGAACGCGACCGCGCGCCAATCCTCCCTGCGCGCCAGAAAAACGACGAGGCCGATCAGTGCCCCAAGTCCCACGTATCCGGCCAGCGCCAGCGGCGACCAGAAGTGTGCAAACGGAGCCAGATCCGTATCGGCGCTGAGATGCAGCGGAACGAAAAAGGTAAACAGGTATCGCATCGCAACCCACGGTTGCGTGATCCAGTAATTCCAGGCCGGGGGGCGGGAGAACTGGCCGAATCGGAGAGTGAAAGCGGTCTGGAAGATCCAGTAACCACCGCAGAGCACCGCTGCCGGAATGGCGTGACGCGGCCGCCGGTCCGTTTCGAAGATGAGAATGTAAGCCAGCAGAATGGGAGCGAATACAGCCGTCGCGGGGTCTACCAGCAGCGCCGGAACCACGGGCCATAAATAAAGCCCCACCGGCAGGTGAATCAGCTGCAGGTACCGGGCCTCAAGCGTCTTGTAGTTATTTCTCAGGAACTCGTCGAGTCCGTGCTGGGGCACGCGCTTCAATTTCAGCGGAAGACTCTGCGGGAGCAAACGGGGCCAGTAAATCCAGAGGACCAGGCCCGCAATGACCGCCGACGATGCCACGATCGTCCCCCGCTGCAACGGATAATTCACCGTGTCGGCCGCGATCGGGTGAAGCCCGTAGAGAAAAGTGCCGAAGCACGCCGAAAAATTATTGCCGCCCGGAATCAGACGGAACAGCAGGAAAAGCAAGGCCAGTTGGAGCGTGAAACAGGCGAAGTTCTCGGACTGGAAAATGAATGCTTTGGCTCCGCCGCCGAGCTTGTAATCCAGCGCGAACCAGGTGGAAAGCAGCGGCCGGTAATCCGCCGTCTCTTTGGTGGCTCCGAACGTCCGGGGATTGGTGAAGAAGCGGCCCGTATTGGAAAGATGGGCGAGATATTGGTTGTTGACGATAGTCGGGAAGTCGTTGAAATGGAAACTGTTCCCAAAATGGTTGGACCAGAAGCCCAGCCAGGCGAGTACGAGGAAGATCAACCCGGCGGAAAGGGCAAGCAGAAAATCCTTTGGCTTGGAAACGGAGGGTGTTATGCCCTGTATTATAACGCTCGATTCCAGCCTACCCCCGGTTGAGGATCTGCCGAATCTTGCGGCCGAGCGAATCGGCTGAGAAGGGCTTCCGCAGATAAGCCGCACCCTCGGAAGTTTTTTCGTCCAGCTCGTCCATATAGCCGGAGATGAAAAGGACCTTCATTGCCGGATGAGCGGCGCGTAGTCGCCGGGCCAGCTCCATGCCGCTGATGCTCGGCATCACCGCGTCGGTGATCAACAGATCGAAGCCGGCGGCACTGGCGCTGATCTTCTCCGCTTCCTTCGCGTCGGACGCCAGCACGACGCGGTAGCCCTGCCGCTCCAGCATGTCCCGGCTCAATTCCCGGACCAGCGGTTCGTCCTCGACGAGAAGAATGGTTGCTCCGCCCTGGCCACCGGCCTTCCCGGACGGCGGCCCTTCGTCGATGGGGGCCAGAGCACAGGGCAGCAGGACGTGAAAAGCCGGTTCACCGTCCTCGTGGCCGCTCTCGCGCTCGATGGCGATGAAGCCTCCGCGCTGCGTCACCATCGCATGCGCGGAAGAGATGCCCATGTCCGAGCTTTCGCCGGATCCGATCGCCGCAAGAGCGGGGCTGGACAGGAATCCCATTACGCTGCGGTGGGCCGTGTCGCTCTTCCGCATTCCGCGGACCGACAGCACCGCATAAAATCCCGGCTGCGAACCGCCGCAGCGCCGGCAAACCTCGTCATCCAGATGGACCAGTTCCGTCCGGATCTCCAATAACCGGTCCGGCGCGGCGTTGCGCACAAATGCCGCCAGGCTCAGCACGGTCAGTTCAATCTGCGTCCGGCTGGAATATACGGGAGCGGCTTCGGGGCAGAGCGAGAGCACCAGACCGGTTTCGGCGGCCGCCGCCCGGTCGCCCAACAGCAGCCGTAACGCGGGCTGAGAACGCTCGATCGCCTGATTGAGATCCACACTGCCCTGGACCGGCGCCTGCCGGCGGCTGAACGACAAGAGCTGCTTCGTCAGGGCCATCGCGTTTCGCGCGGCTTCCATGACCTGCTCCGCGCTCTGGCGGGCCCGATGATCGCTCTCGAGTTCCGTCAGAAGCAGTTGCGCATAACCCGTTACTACGGTCAGGACGTTATTAAAGTCGTGGGCAATGCCGCCGGCCAGACGCCCCAGGGCTTCGGCTTTTTGTGCCTGTCTGAGCCGTTCTTCCATCAGCTTCCGGGGAGTGATGTCGGTCAGCGTTCCCTCGTAATAAAGCACTTCGCCGGCATCGTTTCGCACCACCCGCGCGTTTTCCAGAACGCTGATGATCTGGCCATCGCGCCGCCGCAGTTCGTACTCGACATTCTGGAATCCGCCTTCGTGCTCCAGCCGCTCGAGGAGACGCGGCCGTGTTTGCGGATCCACATAAAAGTCGTTTGCGATGTTGATGTTGTTTAAATTCGATTCGCCGGCAAGCCCGAGCATCTCCAGCAACATCGGATTCGCCGCCAGTATGCGGCCGTCTGGTGTGCTCTGGTAAAGGCCCTCCGGCACGGTTTCAAAGAGATTGCGGAAACGTTCCTCAGACTGCCGCAAGGCGTACTCCGCTCGTTTGCGCTCCGTGATGTCGGTCATCATGGATAACGTGCCGCCGGTCCCGCCTTCGGCGTCGTCCAGGAGATTGCAGCAGGTCAGGACCCAGATTTCCGAACCGTCGCTTCTGCGCAGCCTGCGATCGAACTGCTCCATTCGTCCGTGGCGCAGATTGTCGGCGCGAATTCGTTCGACCGAAAGATCCGCCGGAAAAAAGAACTCGTCCGTCCTGCGGCCCACCAGTTCCCGTATGGGCACGTGAAGCATCTCGGCCATGCGAGTATTGGCGTAGGTGATAACTCCGCTGTCGTCCCGCACCCAGATGCCTTCAGTGGCCGTTTCCACCAGCCGCCGGTGCCACGCTTCGCTCCGGTCAGCCTGCCGCTTCGCATTCCACATACGGGCGCTGCCGAAGCTCAGCAGGAGCCCTTCCAGAGCAAAGATCAGGCAACGCGAGAAGATACTCCCAAAGGTCCGGCTGTACTCCCACAGATCGAACGCGGCCCAGGCCACGAGGATGACCGTAGACGCCATACCGGGGCCGGCCCCGGCGAAGGCGGCGCTGGCAATAATGGCGGCGAATGCGGGTAAAAACGGGTAGACCGGCTGTCCCGTCAAATGGTCCAGGAAAAGCTCCATTACAATCGCCACGCCGCAGCAGGCGACGGCGAACGAGTACCTGACCCACAACGGGTCCCTGGGCAGAGCGGGAACGAACTTCTGGGATGAACCGGGCAAAATATGTGGAGACTTTTTACGTAATGATACCGTACTTGCTAGTACCTCGTTCAGGTGAATACTTTCAACACTAATAAAGGCGCTGCTGCCGCATCGTCAGGTAACAATCGCCCTTACTTGCCGGTCAGGTGAGGAAGATCCTTGTTATCCTCGCTGCAGATGTACTCCAGCAGGTCTGTATCAGGGAGAAGCGTCGCGTTCTCGTTTACCGTCCACGGCCTGGTGTAGGCTTTGGGATCGTCGATCGTCAGGCTCATATCGAGGTGCCCGAAATCGCGCCGCCGGTATCGTTCCGTCAAGTGCATCGCGTCCGTGTGCGGCCTTCCGGCGTTGTCGAGCCACGTGCGCTCGTTGACTCCGATCGTATCCACTATAAAAGTGTCACCGTCCCACTTGCCGACCGAGTAGCCCAGCCACGACGGCTGCGGGTCTTTGGGAAGCGCGCGGCCGTCGGTGAAGATCTGCCGGTAGGTCGTAAACCCTTCGTACAGAATCAGCGTCATACCTGGAACCTGCACAATCTTGTACGGGTAGGGGAGTACGACGAGCTTCGGCATTCCCGGTATGCAGTACGCCGCGGGATCTTCTCTGCCATGCGAGCCATCCGCCCGGGCCTCGGACACCTTCCGGCTCCAGGGCTGGAACGGAATGTCCGCCGAGGGTGCAATCACCTGCAGCGGTCTCGTGTCCGGACTCCAGATGCCGGCAAGAAGCGGGTGGCCGTCGGCTCCCTTCGGTGCGGGCGCGGAGAGATCGGCCTTGCCCTCAGGAGTGCGCGGTGTTCCCGAGGCGGGGTAGTGGAACCACTGGGCGGCCAGCGGTCCACACGAAACCAACGCAAAAATGGTCCACGCCGCGGCTTTCATTCTCCGGCGATTATACATCCGTGACGAACCCTCAGGCCGGGTTCAAAAGCCGATTGAGTCCCTCATCCAATTCCGGAACGCCTTTGAGGTCGAGGTGAAAAACATCCTCGAGTGTCTCCCGCATTTCCGCGGCACTGCCGAGACTTCTGCGCACCGTGCAGCCATCGAGATGGTGCACGGCGAAATCGGTGTTGCGGAGGGTATACCGGCAATCACGAGCGGCCCGCGCCGCTACAAGACCGGTCACAAAGTACGAAGCCGGGTGATTCGAGAGGTACCAGCTCGTGACCTCGTAATCCGCCTGAAACTGCTCCTGCAGGTCGAAGCGATAGAGCGGCTTCCATTCGCCGCCGATCAATGAGTCCATGTCGAACCTTTCCCGGTTCTGCCCGCCACGGCGCAGACGAAACGGTTCGTGCGCAGTCAGTTGCTCGGTATCGGTTTCGAGGCGTAGCGGGGACGTCAGCGTCTGGCCGCCGAAACCAGCGTCGGCAAGATAACGACGGCCGTGGACCTTGACCAGCAGCAGCATATGGCTGCGAGGTCTGACGTCCCCGCCGGGCGCGTTCCAGACCACGCGAGCCGCCAGGTCCGTGACTTCGAAGCCGATTTCTCTAAGCGCGCGGCTCAACAGGAGATTATGTTCGAAGCAATATCCGCCGCGGCGCCCGTGCACGAGTTTGCGCTGCAGCGAGGCTATGTCGAGATTCACCGGCCGTCTGAGGAACGGATCCAGGTTCTCGAATGCAATGGCTCTGGTGTGCCGGAGATGAATCGCCTCCAGAGTTTCGAGAGACGGATTGCGCACCCCGGTGAATCCAATCCGTTTGCAATAGGCGTCGAGATCGAATGCAGCGGACATGCCGGCGTCAACTCAGTTTTCGATTCGCCGCAGGAAGGTTGTCCACGGATGCCCTGCGCGAAGTTCCAGCAGCATAAACGCGAGGCTCCGTTTGTCTTCCTGGGCGACGTTATCTCCAGGAGGCGTGTCGATCCGGACTTCGAAATCGAAAGCTTCCGTCAGCCGCCGGGGTAAGCGGATATCGATGACGAAAGATCCCTTGCCGGTTTCGCCTCGTCCCACCTCTTCGCCGTTCACCAAAATCCGCGCCTTGCAGACCGCACCCTGCTCGGGTCGAAAGCCTCTCAACCTGAACCTGGTGACGGGCGCCAGCGGAACGATTCGCGTTTTGAACGACGGGGCGGTCCAGAGATCGGGGTAGAAACCGGTTGCCGCGCCTTCCTGGCGGATATAGCCAGTCAGCGGAACCCGGGCACTTTTTTCCAGATGAGCGATGTAACTGTGCAGTTGCTCCGTGTTCCGGCTGTCGTCCAGTTCCATCCGGTGATAGAACTCGATCCATCGATCGCGTCTCGCAAGCAGACGTTTCAGCTCCAGAACGTCTTCCTCGCCGAGCCTGTACCCCGGAGCGAACCGAGCCGGCAAAGGCCGCTGCACGTAGAACGTTCCATGGGCCGGGGCGATTTCATCGGCCGGACGGTCTTTCGTGTACAGGTAGATTGAAATCGACTTGCGCGAAAGCGTCCGCCGGTCGGCGGGCAGCTCGATTTTCGGAAAGCCGTGCCACGAATATTCGTTCGTTTCGAACAAAATCGCGCGATTGAAAATCGGATTCCAGTTCTCAATCCGGTTCGCGTCGGGATCCCGCGGATTGGAATGCACCTCGATGCCGCCGCCCCATTCCGCGCGCCATCCCTTGTTGAGGTAAACGATCAGGTTCAGCCGGCGATGCAGTTTGTTCGTCTGGTCGTAATTGAAATCGACATGCGGGTCCAGTTCCTGGCCGTGCAGGTTTTCGTGCGTACCGCCGCCATACATCGCCGGATCGAGAATCAGACCCTTGATTCCGGACAATCGCGACACGTAATTCAGAAACGGCCCCGAGGATAGCAGGCTGTAGAGTTCTTCAAACGCGGGCCCGATCGTGGCGATCTTCGTGTTCACCGCTTTGCCGCCAACCTCGCCGCTCTCGCCTCGCGCCAGGCTGCGATCGAAGCTGGGAAATTCATCCAGCAGCCGGTCGGCAAATCCCGGATCGAAAAAATCATCGATGACAACGTGCCGGAATGGCTTTGCCGTCAGGAACGCCTCGCGGATGCGCGCCGCTTCATCCCAGGCGCCGAGAGAAAGCTGGCTGATTACCGCTGCGGTTTGGGTAGTCATTGGGACTGAGTATCACTATTCTCCAACACTCAAAACCCCTGCGGAGTTTCGCCAGCCACATTAAACGCGCGCTCCAGGGCGATTCCGGCGCTGCCCAGAGTGCCTTCCTCGAACAGTTTTCCGACGATTGTCACTCCGTGCGGTACGCGGCGCGGCGGTGAGAATCGGGGCAGCGGGTGCGCCGGGTTCGGTGCCCAGTCGCTACGCGCCTCGGAAACCTCGACGAACCCGGCGCGGAGTGTCAGCGACGGATGCCCGGTGAAGTTGCCGATAGTGAGCATTTCATCGCGCAGCGACGGCGCGAGCAGCAAGTCGACCTGCGAAAAAATACGCGACATTTCCTGCGCCACCCTGCGGCGCAGGCGGTCCGCCTGCACGAAATCGACCGCGGAAAGGAAGCGTGCCTGGCGGAAGATGTTGGGCCAGGCGTCGGGAACCTGCTCTTTCAATTGCTTCAGCTCGCCGCGCAGGGTGAGATCCTCGAATGCCGCGGCCGCCTCGGCGAACAGAATCAGATTGAGCGATCCGTAAGGCAAGTCGGGGAGCGACACTTCGACGGGGGTCATACCGATCCTGCGGGCCGTTTCGAGGGCGGCGCGATCCACGGCGGTTGCGGGAGTCTCGTCCATCCAGCGCGGGATGTAGCCCACACGGAGCCCTTTGACATCCGCGCCGGCATCGAAATCCAGATGGCCGGCGACGCTTGCCGTGTCGCCGCTATCGGGTCCCGCGATCGCCTGCAGCACCAGGATCGCGTCTTCGACGCCGCGGGTCATCGGACCCAGCTTGTCGAGCGACCAGCAGAGCGTCATGGCGCCGGTGCGGGGCACACGTCCGTAGGTGGGCCGAAGCCCCGTAATGCCGCAGCGCGTCGACGGGCTCACGATACTGCCCTCGGTTTCGCTGCCGATCGCGAACCCCACAAGGCCCGCGGCGACCGCCGCTCCCGGCCCGGCGCTCGATCCGGAAGAACCTTCTTCGAGTAGCCACGGATTCATGGTCTGACCGCCGAACCAGATATCGTTCAGCGCCAGCGCTCCCATGCTGAGCTTTGCTACCAGCACGGCGCCGGCTTCATGCAGACGCTTGACGACCGCCGCGTCCTGGTTGGGAACTCTGTTCCGATACGGCTCCGCGCCGTAGGTAGTAGCGATACCCGCGGTGTCGACCAGGTCCTTGGCGCCCCATGGAATTCCGTGCAACGGTCCGCGATATCTGCCTGCTGCGTTCTCGCTGTCGGCCTGCTTCGCCTGGGCCATCGCCAGTTCGCGAGTAAGCGTGATGACGCATCTCAGTTTGGGATCGAAGCGCTCGAGACGCGTGAGGTAAATCGAAGTCAGACGCTCGGACGTGAGTTTCCGCGATTCAATCCATCGAGACAGGCGCGTGATGGGGGCGAAGGCGATCTCTTCATCGTTGGCCGGCAGAGGGCCTGGGTCTTCTTTCGTGCGCGCGAACCGATCGTGACTGGGCCCGGGCTTCTCGCCGGGCAGCAAAGGATTCCAAACAGTTGCGGGCGAGACGGACGAGTCGGGTTCGTATTTGCGGGGTCCGGTGCGCCGTTCATAAAGCGGCGCCATGCTGATGCGCCAATTGCCCGCGGCTGTTTCGCGTTCAGCCGGAGTCAGTTCGAATGCTACGAGTTTTTCGGCTTCGCTGAAGGTTGCAGGAGTAATGGGCGGTCCTGTTTCAGGCCCTGCGCCGAACGTGGGCGGCGCGCCGGGCGGTAATCCGGCATCTTTACCGCCTGTATTGCGGCAAGCTGCGGTCGCCGCCGCAAGGGTCACTGATGCGCGACTAAGGAATTGCCGGCGCGATTTTTTCATGTGCCTCCTCCTGGTCCCGGAGAACCCGCAGGCGTTTGTACTTTGCAAATCTCGTGTCGCTGCCGACAATCGGCTTTGTCAGAAAGACCTCTTCACCGTGCCGCAAGGCATCGATCAGTTTTGAGAGATCAGTCCTGGCTTCGCGGATGCCGGCGTCCATACCTTACTGTGGCTACATTGCGTAGCTGCCTACCTCGGCGCGGCCGCTGTCGCTTTACCCGCGCTGATCAGATTGGCGAAGATGCGGTATGCCCCCGGAACACCCGCCGGCAACTCGCGAAACCACGAATATGCCGTGAAAATATAAGCGCCCTTACCGTAGCGCGTGTAGAGCATGCCGCCTGGCAATTCCGGCTTGCCATCGTCGTGCGTCTCGATCGGTGTCTCGTATTTCGGATCCCACTTGTTCGAGAAGTACAAGCCGCGTTCCTGCACCCAACCGGT
>CAWBIS010000155.1:0-36500 GCA_963788485.1 Terriglobia bacterium | reverse complement strand
ACGCCCGCGGTTGCGGGCCAGTTTTATGCCCGGTTCGGCGATCGCGTGGCGATTCTGCACAGCGCATTCAGCGATGCCGAGCGCGCCGATCAGTGGCGCAGAATTCGCGCGGGCGGCGCGAGCGTGGTTGTGGGCACGCGGTCGGGAGTCTTCGCTCCCGTGCGCAATCTCGGGCTGATTGTGGTGGATGAGGAGCACGATTCGAGCTATAAACAGGAAGAAACGCCGCGCTACAACGGCCGCGACGTCGCCATCGTGCGTGCACAGGCCGCCAATGCCTGTGTGGTGCTCGGATCCGCTACGCCCAGTCTGGAGAGCCGCTTCAACGCCCAGCAGGGGAAATACACGCTGCTCGAAATTCCCGATCGCATTGCCGAGCGGCCGATGCCGACCGTGCAGGTGATCGACATGCGCCAGGAGTTTCTGGAAACGCGCAAGCACGCGATCTTCTCGCGCGCGCTGATCGAATCGATTCGCGAGCGGCTGGCCAATAACGAGCAGGCCATGATTCTGCTCAATCGGCGAGGATTCTCGACCTTTGTGGCGTGCCGGTCCTGCGGTGAGCGCGTGGAGTGCGTCAACTGCTCGGTTACGCTGACGTATCATCGGCGCGACCGGCGACTGCTGTGCCATTACTGCGGATACGCGGAAAAGATTCCTTCCGTGTGCCCGAAATGCCAGAGTGAGCACATTCATTTTCTGGGTTCGGGGTCCGAGCGGGTCGAGGACGAGTTGCACGGCGAATTTCCCGAAGCGAAGATCGCGCGCCTCGACCGCGATACGGTCGCCGGCAAGCGCCAATTCGAGGATATTCTGCAGAATTTCCGCGAGCGGAACTTCGACGTTCTGGTGGGTACGCAGATGATCGCGAAGGGGCACGATATTCCGAACGTGACGCTGGTCGGCGTGGTCTCGGCGGATGTCGGCATCGGCATGCCGGACTTTCGCGCGGCGGAACGCACGTTCCAGATCCTCACCCAGGTTGCAGGACGCGCGGGTCGGGGCGATTTACCCGGCATGGTCTACATGCAGACCATCAACCCGGATCACTACGCCATTCGTTTTGCAGCCCAGCAGGACTACAACGGCTTCTTCGAGAAGGAACTGCAATTCCGGCGCTTCATGAAATATCCGCCCTTTGCGGCCATGGCGAATATCCTGGTGCGAGCGGCGAAGCAGGAGGATGCGCTGCGCATGAGCACAGACCTGGGGCATCATATTACGCCCGCGCCGGAGAATATGCGGATCATGGGACCGGCCGAAGCGCCCGTGCCGCGGTTGAAGGCGAAGTTTCGCTATCAATTGCTGATCAAGTCGGGAAGCCGGAAGGATTTAAATGCGCTGCTGCGAAAGGCGCAGGATTTCGCGCGGACGCAGAAGTGGAATGCTACGGCTTTGGTCATTGACGTGGATCCGTTGACGCTGCTCTGACGCATGATCAAATGTGCACGGAAATGGATCGCCGAGGCTGACATCCGACTTGTGTTCGACTCAGGTCGTGCTAACGAGTTCGCGGCCGGTACGTGGAACACGGATCAAGGAACAGGTGGTCCTTGCCGTCAGCTTCACCGCAAAGTCCGCAGCCTTGCTTCAGCCAGATGCGGGATGTTATTGAACGAGACGATGCGCGGATCTCCCGGCCGCAAATCCATTTCGCCGAACGCCGTGTTCCGCTGCGCGCCGGCCAGTTGCATTACGCGCCGCGGCGTGAGATCCAGAGCCAGGCCGGCGCTCAATGCGATCGGCGTCGCGGATGTCACGATTGCTACGTGACCGTCCGCGGGCAAGGCCAGCAGCGCGTCGTGAACACGCGCGCCGAATTCCGCGAACGACTCGCCTGCGAACTCGAATCGCGCATCGATCCAGGCTCGCACAACCTGAACGTCGCAATGCCGCCAGGTGCGATGCGCCGAAGATTCGGGATCGGCCATCTCCCTCTTCAGTTCTTCGTACTCCGCCCGGAAGCTCTCGTCCTTGTGAGCCAGGAGCGGCCCGATTCCGGCATAAACAGCATCCAGATCGAATTCGCTCCATCGTTCGTCGACGGCCGGCGCCGGGCATGCCACGCCGCCCGATTCCATCGCCGCCACCATCTCCCGCGCGGTCCTGCGCTGCCGGTTCAGACCGCCCGTAACAATGGCGTCGAAGCGAACCCCACTTCCGGTAAACCACTCGCCGAGCATGCGCGATTGCTCGTGGCCGATCGCGGACAAATCGTCATAAATCAGGCGTGAGCCCGCTTGCCCGTGGCGAATCAGGGTGATCAATTCGCGAGGTTAGCAGACCGTGCAGGCGCTCTTTGACCTCGGGCCATTCCGCCGCGACGATCGAATAGCGTGCCGAATCGCGCGGCGTATAATCCGCAGCCAGGCGATGCGCGCGCAGAATGCCTTCGAACTTGCCGCCGATGCGTTCGATCGCGGCGCGCGAACGCCGGTTGCGAATATCCGAATGCAGGCAGACGCGGAACACCTGCCAGGTCTCGAACGCATGCGTCAGCATGAGCAGTTTCGCTTCGGTATTGGCTGCGGTCCGAATGGCACTGGCCGTGAGCCATGTGTAACCGATCTCGCAACCGTCCGGCGTCCCGCGCCCGTGCAGGGGATGGCCCTCCGGCCATGCCCATCGGTCCAGTTCGAAAAAACGGGTGGAGCCGATCACCGCGCCGTCATTCAGGCGAATGACCGCGAACGGGACAGCTCGGCCGGCGTCCCGCCACGCCAACGCTGTCTCGACGTATTTGGCGGCCTCAGCCCTGGTTTTGGGCACAGGGCTCCACTGATAGAGGGCCGGGTCGGCCGCCGCGGCAGCCGCGAGGCCATCCACGTGGCTGTGCTGAAGCGGTTCGAGGCAGATGTACCTGCCTTGCAGACGTAGATTCAGCAGCTCCATTATTCGCATGGTATCCGTCGTCAAAACGCGAATTCCGCCTTGCCCGACGGGGCTACAATCAATTCAGGCGGATTGTTCATTTCGTGAAGGTCCTTGAAGAAAAGCACAAACTGGCCACGCGCTGGTTCCATTGGCTGAATTTTCCGCTTCTGGCGGCGATGATCTTCAGCGGCCTGCTGATTTACTGGGCCTACGATCCGTATCGCATCGGCCTCGGCAGCTTCACGCTCCTCCATTTTTTTCCGAACTGGTTTTACAACTTGACGGGTGTCGCGCAGAATCTGGCTTTGGGCATGGCACTGCATTTCACGTTCGCCTGGCTTTTCGTCATCAACGGGTTCGCGTATGTCCTCTATACGCTGATCTCGGGTGAGTGGCGCGAATTGGCGCCCGATCGGAATTCGTTCGGCGAAGCTCTTCAGGTCGCGATGCACGATGCGGGCTTCAAGGTGACGTTGCCGCCGCAGGGGCGTTACAACGCGGCGCAGCGTATCACCTATTCGGCGATTGTGGTGATGGGCGGTTTCAGTCTGTTGACCGGACTGGCAATCTACAAGCCGGCGCAATTACATTGGCTCACCGCGACGCTCGGCGGTTACGAATGGGCCCGCTGGGAGCACTTCTGGCTGACGATGGGTTACGTCGCATTTTTTGCAATCCACATCGCCCAGGTCGCTCGCGCGGGGTGGGCGAATTTCCGCTCCATGGTCTGCGGCTATGATCTGGCGGATAACGTCCAGAAAGAAACAATCGCGGAGGCTACCCATGGCGACTGAGAAGCCAAAGACGCCGTTGACGCCGCAGCAGGAACTGGCGCGCCGTTCGCGCCGTTCGTTTATCGGGCTGGGTTTGGGGGCTGTAGTCGCCGTGGCGGCCTGGGAGTGGGTGAATTCGGCGCCGCTTGAAGACGAGATTCCCGGACCGCTGCGCCGCGTGCTTGGCTTCAACGAGAAGGTCGTGCGCACGGCGCTTTACAGCGACCAACATCTGGTGCGCACGTACCCGGCTTCGGCGATCGGGAAGATCAAGGTGAACGGCGATATCGGGATGGAGATGCCGCTGGATCTGGCGGACTGGTGCCTGGATCTGGCTCCGATGGGCGGCCCGGAACGAAAACTCATGCTCGACGACGTCCGTTCACTGCCGCGCCATGAAGAGACGATCGACTTCAAGTGCGTGGAAGGATGGAGCACGGTCACGCAATTCGCCGGGGCGCGGCTTGCCGATTTCACGGCAAAATTCGCGCCGGGTTCGGAGAAAGCCGCGTTCGTCGGGATGTGGACGCCCAGCAAGGACTATTATGTGGGCGTGGATATGCCAAGTGCGCTGCATCCGCAGACGCTGCTCGCTTACGAGATGAACGGGCAGCCGCTGAGCGACAAGCACGGCGCTCCGCTGCGGCTGGTGATTCCGGTGAAGTACGGGATCAAGAACATCAAGCGCATCGGGCGGATCGCGTACTCGAACGAGCGGCCCGCGGACTACTGGGCCGAGCAGGGATACGATTACTACTCGGGCCTGTAGGGCCGCGACCGGCCCTTAGCGGGCTATATAATTACCGGTCGACAATGCGAGTTCTCGCGGCTTTCCTCTTTGCAGCGATTTCCTGCTGCGCGCAGACCTTCACGGCGCGGCTGACTCCGGTGCCGATCGACGCTGCGATGCGGGCTACCGTCAGCGGGATGGGGTCGGCCTCGGCGACGCTCAATGGCACTATGCTTTCCGTCAAAGGTTCGTTTGAGGGCCTGCGAACAGAGGCGACGATGGCGCAGATCCATCAGGGGCCCGTTACTGGCGTGCGCGGCGCTGCCATATTCGATCTGACGGTTTCGAAGGCGACGGATGGGTCTATCAGCGGCTCCGTGAATCTCACTCCCCCGCAGGTGGAGAGCCTTCGAAGAGGCAAGCTCTATATCCAGATTCACAGCGAAAAAGCTCCCGACGGCAATCTTTGGGGCTGGCTGTTACCCGAGGAGAAACGATGATGCGGATTCAACTTGCCCTGGCCGTCACAGGCTTCTGCGGCGTCTCCATCCTTTCCGCTCAAACCGGGCCGTTTACCGCGGAACAGGCGACCGCGGGGCAGACGACATATCAGGCGAATTGCGCGAGTTGTCACGCCGCCGATCTGGGAGGACGCGAAGGACCTCAACTGGCTGGCGCGAACTTCATCAGTTCGTGGGGGACCCGGACTACGGGTGAGCTACTCACTTACATGCAGATGACCATGCCCCCCGGGAACCCCGGCGGCCTTGGCGCAACGGCATATGCGAACCTCGCCGCGTTTATTCTGCAATCGAACGGCGCGGCGCCCGGCACACAGCCATTCACCGCGGCGACGAACGTCGTGGTGCGATCCGTCGCCACCGGGCGGACATCCATCGCTGGTAGTGCGACGGCGCCCTCCGGTCCAACCGGCCTTACGGTAACCGGAACGGTGAAGAACTACATTCCCGTAACGGATGAAATGTTGCGGAATCCCGATCCGGGCGACTGGTTAATGATTCGCCGGAATTATCAGGCGTGGAGTTACAGCCCGCTGACTCAGATTACGGCGGCGAACGTGAAGAATTTGCGCCTGGCGTGGGCGTGGGAGATGGCGGAAGGCGGCGCCAACGAGCCGACGCCAATCGTCCATAACGGGACTATTTTTCTGGTCAATCCGGGCAATATCGTGCAGGCGCTGGATGGCCGCACGGGCAATCTGGTCTGGGAAAACCGGGTAGGGCCGGAACTTTCGAGCGGCCTCGGCGGAATGCGCAGCCTCGGCCTCTATGAAGATAAGGTCTTGTTCGCAACCACCGACGCGCGTCTGGTGGCTCTCGACGCCCGCACGGGCAAAAAGGTTTGGGAGAGCGTGATTGCGGACAAGGCGAAAGGGTACGCGAATTCGAGTGGGCCGATCATCGTCCACGGGAAGATCATCGAAGGTCTCGGTGGCTGCGATCGCTACAAGGAAGGCGGTTGTTTTATCAGCGCGTGGGACGCGGCAACCGGTAAGCAACTCTGGAAGTTCAATACGGTTGCGCAGGAGAGTGAGCCGGGCGGAGATACCTGGGGCAAGCTACCCAACCTGCTGCGCGCGGGCGGCGACACCTGGATAACCGGAAGTTACGATCCCGAGCTGAATTTAACCTACTGGGGCGTGGCGCAACCAAAACCCTGGATGCGCGCTATCCGGGGTGCGGCGAGTTCCGATACTGCACTCTATACGAGCTCGACGCTTGCGTTGAACGCCGACAGCGGAACGCTGGCCTGGTATTTCCAGCACGTGCCAGGCGAGTCGCTCGATCTGGACGAAGTGTTCGAACGAGTGCTGGTCGATTCCGGTGGGCGGAAGCTGGTGTTCACGATCGGCAAAGCGGGTATTCTCTGGAAATTGGACCGGACCACCGGGAAGTTCCTTGGCCTCAAGGAAACGGTTTTTCAGAACGTCTTCGACCGGATCGATCCAAACACGGGCGAAGTTCATTACCGCAACGAAATCGTAGAGCAGCAGAAGGATCAATGGGTGCAGGCGTGTCCCGGCACCGAGGGCGGTCACAACTGGCAGGCGATGAGTTACAACCCGGGGACAAACCGCCTGATCATCCCGCTCAGTCAAAGCTGCATGGAGATGCAAGGCCGCGCCGTCGAGTTCAAAGAGGGCTCCGGAGGCACTTCGGCAAACCGGCGGTTTTTCGAGATGCCCGGCACGCATGGCAACATCGGCAAACTGGCCGCTTACGATGTGACGACGATGAAGGAAATGTGGTCGATCCAGCAGCGCGCGCCTTTTCTGACCGCGGTGCTGTCGACCGGGGGTGGAATCGCATTCGTGGGTGATCTCGACCGTACTTTCCAGGCGGTGGACGTAAAAACGGGCGCGGTGCTATGGAAGACGCGGCTCACCACTTCGGTTCAGGGCTTCCCGGTATCGTTCAGCATCGATGGCAAGCAGTACATCGCGGTAACCACCGGGCTGGGCGGGGGCAGTCCGAGGCAGGTGCCGCTGACGATTGCGCCCGATATCCGGCATCCGGCGGCCGGCAATGCGCTCTACGTTTTCGCACTCCCCGACGCAAAGTAACCCAACGTTCATGCGCGTTTTCTACAATGGTACGTATGGGCAAATCCTGGCATGAAATGACTCCCGCGGAACGTTTGGCAGACCGGATCGCAAAAAATCGCGAAATCGACAAGCGCATCAGTCAGAGGGTTATTCCCGAGAAGAAGGCGGCAGCCGCTTCAAGCGAAGTTGCCGGGCGGCAGAAGGCCGTGCGAAATGCACTGGACCGGTTCCAGCAGATCAAAGTAACTCAAGGCGTGGACGCGGCAGCCGAATTCGTGCGCAGCCGGACCGCCGTGGAAAAGGCGCCGGAATAAGTTTTCAGGCTTTGGCCAGCACGGTGCCGTAGCCGGTGGCGCGCGGGTTGATGCCGCACAGCCGGACCGCGTTCATCAGAGCGTGCGGTGTGCTCGACACCACGGGCACCTTGCATTTGGCTTCCAGCGGAACAAGCAGGTCGATGGTTTTCAAGCCGCCGCAGGAAATCAGCAGAGTATCGGCCTTTGGCGCGGCGGCAAAGGTCGTGGCGGAGAAGTCGTATAACCGGTCCTGCGTGACGGCGTTGGTGGCCCGGAGGAGATTCAATCCCTTGATGGTCACCACTTCGAAGCCGCTCTCTGTCAGAAAGCGTTCCAGCGTGGCATTGACGGCGTCGGTATATGCCGTGGCCACGGCGACCCGCCTGGCGCCGGCGACCTTCAGCCCATCCACAATACCGCTGGACATGGAAGTGGCGGGAAGTCCGGTCGCGTGGTGCACACTGTCGATCAGCTGCTGATTGAACGCCGCGCCTTTATAAAACGTGAGCGACGTGCCCATGATGGAAATCGCCGTGGCGCCTCGACCCTTGAGCTTGAGAGCGGCGGGCACAATGCGCGGAACCGCCTCGTTGTAACTGTCGATCGTCATGCCGTGGAAGGCCAGGCCTTCGGCCAGAAACGTCACGCCGCGAGGATAGAGTTGCTTCGCCTCCGGGGGCACCGGATAGTTGGCCGGAGGGAAGATCATGCCCATGACCGGTTCGGCCGACAGGGCCAATGGTGTGGCAACTGCGGCTGCCGTAGCCGTCCGCAGGAACTGGCGTCGAGAGGGATGCATCATCTTGAGGGGACCTCGCTCAGAATGAGTATACGCCCCTGACCCGGACAATGCTTTCTCCGCCTTCGATTAGTTTTTGTCGAACGTGATGCTGGTATCGGCCGTGAACTTTCTGTAGTTGCGGAATTCGATTACGTTCCGGCTGCAGACGCTTGTGCCGCGCCCGCAACTGAGCGCCTCGGAATGGGTCGGCAGCAGAAACTTGCCTTCGCCGATGAGCACAAAATCGTAATCGACCGCGGACTCCACGGTGTCGAGCGGAAAACCCCTCGGCATGCTCAACGCCGACAATTCGATGCGCAGAGCGCGGAAGGTATCTTTGTCGATCCAGATCGAGCCGGTATAGGCGGGCATGTAATTCTGGCCCTCCGACTCGATATGCCAGTGCGAGTTTGGCTGCTCGACCGAGAAGTCGTAACGGAATGCCGCGCGGTTGTTGATGGTCGTAGACCGTTTGCCATGGAAATCGGCGTTGGTCGCGGGTGACAGTACATCCAGCAGCAGACTGGAAAATTCGCCGCTCGACCAGGACCCGGTCTTTGTAACGTCCTCCCTGGGGGCTCTGCCGTTGACAAGAATGTTCTTGTACTGTTCGACGCCATTCACCTCGAGCACGTCGGCTGTGACCTCGTCGATGGCCTGCCAGGAGGTGTGGCCTCCACGAGCGGATTGGGTCTCGTACCGTGTGGTGTACTGCTTGACCACGTAATTGGGAAGTGTTTCGCTGTAAGAGAAAGCGGCTTCCCGCGCCTGATCGATGACCTCGTCTCCGGATCCAAACCTTCTGTTGGGCACTCGAAGACCGCCGGAATCGACGTCGGACGGTCCACCGACCGTCGGCGCGGAAGGCACCCGGGTGACGCCGTTGGTGTCCTCGGCGTGGATGCTCGGCCGCGCGTCTGCCACGGTCGTACCCGAATCCGTCGATGGCACGCTGCTGCCGGATGCGGTTGAGCGCTTCAGCACCGGCCGGTCGGAATCGTCGGAATCGTTTGAGGCTGGCGAGGAATAGGGGCGGCGTGCAGCTACGGTTGAAGAACTGTCTGGATTGATCTGCGCCGGCGGCGCGCCGTCCGCGCTGGAAGCCGCACGGTGCAACTTCGGGCGATCCGGATCGTCATCGCCGCTCGAAGTGCTGCTTGAGGAACTCGTGCTGGAGGAAGTGCCGGAGGGAGTATTGGATGCGCTGTTCGAGGAACTATTGGCGCTTTCGCTGGAAGAGGAAGAGGCACGGCGGAGCCTGGGGCGGTCGGGATCGTCGTCGACGCTGGAACTGCTGGAACTGACGTTGTCGTCCGCGCTCGAAGCCCTATGCAGTACCGGACGATTCGGATTGTTGTCGCTGGATGAGGCAGTTGAAGAGCCGCTGGAGGAACTATTCCCGGAACCATGAGTAATGGGCCGAGACGTGTCGTCCGTCGCCTGCGAGGCGAGGGCGTGTTCGTCCATGGTGCCTTCCTTTACCAGCGTCATCTTCGAGGCTCGCCAGGCGTTGTTCTTGTCCCGCTTTGCACTGATGCTGACGTGATCGCCGGGCTGAAAATCGCCGATTTTAGCGGAACCGCCGCTGGCGTTCGAGTATTTTGTGGAACCGGAGGTCGACACGGTACTGATGGTCTGATCGTCTGCTTCAATGATGACGTCGTTGTCATCGATCTTCCGCAGCATACCGGTCAGCGTGGTCTTATTGTTGGATTCATCAGACGGTCCGCTTTGGGGATAAGGATTTTGCTGTGGATACCGTCGGCCACCACCCGGATATCCGCCGCCAGGGTATCCTCCACCGGGATAACCGACGCCCGGAATGATGATCTGACCGAAACCGGGAATGCCAGCCAGCAGGAGAACGGTAAGTATCGATGTAGATCCGCGGGCCATTGACCCTCTGGACGAAGACTACAGCGAGTGGGTTACCGAAGTCAATCACCCATCGGCGCGGTTCCGTGCAGATAACTCGCAATTCGTAATCCGGGCGGGGGAGAATTCCTCCAGGTCAACCGATCCGAGGGAGTAGCGCGGGATGGGCTCGACACTTAAACTACTGTATTCAAAATATTTAGTCTATTGGACCATTCGCGAGACCGTTCGATAGTCGCATCACCTGATACGCCTGGCTAACGCGCCAAACTGCCGGAGCGGCTCATAGCATAGCTCCGTGACGTGGAGGCGCTGGTTTAGTACCTGTGGCATGACGGCGTTCAGAAGGGTCGATTGCCGCATCCAGCCTCGAATCCGAACCGCCAAAATACTTCTGGTGTGGTGAGGCGCACTGGCAGGCAGGCCTGGTCCGAATGCGGAAGCGACCGTGAGGATCGAAGTTTCTGGTGCGGGTTGGCAGACTCCGCCTCCGCCAGCGCGTCTGTGCCGGTACAATTGAAAACACATCGCTCCGCGCGCGGCGCGGGGATTCGCGTCCGACCATTGTCTTTCGCCATAACAACCCGCAGGGAAGGTGACGTCTCCGTAGTGAGCGCTGGAGGCAGAATCACGCTTGGGAGAGGATCCAGCGCGCTGCGCGAGACCCTGCTTCAGGTTTCGGCAGAGGAGAAGCCGAAGATTGTCCTCAATGTGAGCGGTGTGACAGCTATGGACAGCGCCGGACTTGGGGAACTGGTTTCGGGTTTCACCACAGCGCGCAGCCGTGGCGGCATCCTGAAGCTGGCCGCCCTTCCCGCGAAAGTGGAAGAACTATTGCGTATGACAAGTATTTACAGGATATTTGAGGTTTATACAGACGAGGCTGGCGCGATTCGTAGTTTCGCATGAAGCATCAGGTTGGAAGACAGACGCTCCGGCAGTCCTGTTTTGCGATCATCGCGGCGCGGTTGGGCTGGACGTCTGAACAGGGCTTTGCTGTGGCGGCGCAGCCTCTTCAGCCTTTTCGCGAGCCAGGCTGCGGATAAGAGTTTCGACGGGGATGCTGTCGTGAGACGGCCCTTTCGGGGCAGGCAGGTTTGTTTTATCCGGGATGGTTCTGGGCCAGGATAGCGGCTGCGGATATTTGATCTCCGGCGCAGGCTGGTCCGCTCCAAGCGGCGCCACCAGTTCCGGAGTCACGATAACAATCAGTTCCGTATTCTCCTTGCTGCGGGATTTGGATTGAAATAACTTACCCAGAACCGGCATGTCTCCGAGGATCGGGATTTTGGCTACTGTTTCAGTCAGGCTGTTATCGATGAGCCCCCCGATTGCGAAGCTTTGTCCTGGCATCAGCTCGATCTGCGTACTGACCCTTCTCATTGTCAGGGCGGGGACGGTGAATCCCTGCACGACCAGGCCGTTGGTGAAATCGAGCGCGCTGACTTCAGGAGCGACCAGAAGCCGGATGGTGCCACGAGGGGTGATGGTCGGAGTGAAGTTGAGGCGGACGCCGAATTCGCGAAATTGTATGGTGACGGAGCCGATTCCGTTGGACCCGGCCTGGAACGTTGGATAGGGGAACTCTCCGCCGGCCAGAAAGCTTGCAGGCTTGCCGTTCATGGCAAGAAGATCAGGCTCGGCCAGCACTTCCATGAGAGATTTCTGCTCCAGCGCCTGGATCGTAGCCATGAGGTTCAAGTCGGGGCGAAAGAAGAAGAGGTTCAGGGCGTCGGAAAGTGTCGCCGCGGTCGAGCCAGAGGTGCCTCCATTGGTTCCATTGACGATCTGCGGCCCCGAGTACTGCTGAGTGGATATCGCGCCGACCGTGTTCCCTGCTCCGGTGCTGACGAGATTCAGCCCGAGATTGAGACTCGCGCTGCGATCGATTGTGGCGAAACGCACCTTGAGCAGAATCTGCTGCTCGGCCGGCGGCGTGTCCACGTAAAGAAGATTAACGGTTTTTCCCAATGTCGAGGCGATAGCCACCGCCCGATCGGCACTCACCAGATCCTTGACGTGCCCGCGCAGGAATACGGTCTGGTTGACGAAGCTCATATCGACGTTCTGGTCCGGCAGTTCTCGCTTGAGTTCGCGTTCGACTGCTTCGACGCGGTTCGGTGCGTCGGAATTCGGCGCTCGCACCGTCACGTCGAAAAAAAGTTTGCCGCCGCCGCGCTGCCAGATGATCAGACTCGTCACCCCGGGAGCTTTAGCGGCCAACAAGACCTCTTTGGGCCCAACTGCGGTGGCTTCGGCTATGTCGCCGTAGCCGACGGCGATTCGCTCCACCGGAGTCGCGCTCTCGATGATCTGCGACTTCCCAACTATGAGGGAGAGCGGCGCGGGAGTCTGGGCCGCCAGGGAGCTCTCGCCGCCAGGGAGAGATCCGGTCAGTAGACAAAATGCGATAGCCAACGCCGACAAGGAGCTGTCCCGTTCGATTCATTGGTGCTCCTCCGTGCTGCGGAATCTGGCGACGGTGTGCGCCGGCCCGTTCAGGACTTCAATGGTGTCGAAGCTTGGAATGGAAGGCGACACGCTCGGGAGCCCGGCATCGGGCATCTCCGCCGAGCGGGTCATTTTTTGAGCCGGAGCCTTCGACCGTAGTCCGGCTGCTTCGAAGAGATCCGCCATGGTCGTACCGGGCGGCTTCGTCACTTCGGTATCCGAAGGATTGCGCAGAACCAGCTGGATTCGGGTTTCGTTGCCAGCGAGGCTGAGGATCTCCGCCTCGTGCGGGTTGACCAGCAGATTCACCACCTGAACCTGCTGAGGCTTGCCTTCCTTGTCTTTTTCGATATTTGCGCCGGCGGATAACACCTCGATGTTCTGCAGGAGGGTCTTGACCGTTGAACCGGTTCCGCTCGAGTCGCCCGGCGGGACACCGGTAATCAGAACGTCGACGCGCATCCCGGGAATGACGAATCCGGCGACGCCGACCACGTCATTGACGCGGATCGCGCATGCGCGCATCCCCGGCGGAATTGTCGAGGCGAGCCCACCGCCGGAGCCAGCCGGAGCCAGCCGGATTTCAGTTACGGGCTCACCTTGATAGATCGTGGAAACGACCCCCCGGTCGATTGCGCTGGCTTTGCTGGTCGTCGATCCCTTTGGTGGAGGACCGGGCCAGTCCAACATTTTCAAATCGCCTTCGCGGATCAGCGTACCCGTTTCAAGATCCCGCGCCGCAATAACGATATGAATGGCGGTCGTTGGCCGGACGGATTTCCCGCTCCCGCTCGCCAGCCGATAGACGCAGTAGCTCGCGGCGCCTGCGATCATCAGCGCGCACAAGAGCACTATCATTATCCGGCGTTGCATGTGTGTGCGATCCGGAGATCCCGTTCCTCCCCGGCAGATGGAGGGGCATTTTGGAAGCCAGGCTCAGCGCAGGGGCTCCTCCCAAGGAATCAATGACTTGAAGCGGCGCGGCCGTACCCAATGTCACCCGGGATGTACACACCCGGCTCAGAGACGTAAATATGCGTACACACTGTGTTCGCGAACCTAAAGGAGGTACCGGTTTCCGCCGATAAGCAAACAGCGATGATACGGCTGCTACTGAACTCGCGTGATCTGAGTCTTCAAAACCTGCTGGCGTCGACGCCGGGAATTACCGCGGCCATCGACTCGAGCCCTGTCCGGGTAAGGGATCTGATGTTACGCAGAAAATACGACATCGTAGTTCTGGATCTGGCGAATTACTTTGTCAGCGACCAACTCGACTTCCTCGACGAGTTGCATCGACTGGGCGCTCCCGTGGTCGTCCTCACGGACGACGACTGCGAAAAAAAGAGAGAATTGGCCGGCCGAGGGGTCGAGGATTATCTCGAAAAGCCACTGGACGTAGCGGAACTGCTCCTGGCCATTCGGAAAGCGCTGGAGTTGGCGATGGACGCCCGTCAACGGGATACCGGGAGTCAACAAACGGAATCCACGTCAGGTTGCGGGGAATTGGGTTGCGGAGAATTGATAGGATCGAGCACCGCATCGCGAGCAGTATACGACATGATCCGGCGCGTTGCGGCGCTCGATGTATTTGTCCTCATCACGGGTGAAAACGGCACTGGCAAGGAACTGATTGCCCGCGCCATCCATTCTCTCGGCGACAGGGCGCCTCGTCCATTTGTCGCCGTTTCCTGCGGCGCGATTCCCGAATCGCTGATCGAGTCGGAGCTGTTTGGCAGCGAAAAAGGCGCTTTCACCGGAGCCTCGACGCGGCGTGCCGGATACTTCGAAAAGGCGGCTGAGGGAACTCTGCTGCTCGATGAAATCGGCGAACTCAGTCCGCACACCCAGACCAGACTCCTGCGGGTATTGCAACAAAGAGAGTTCATGCGTCTCGGCAGCAGTGCCGCCATCCCGCTGCGCGCCCGGATGCTGTTCGCCACCAACAGAAATCTGAAGGAGATGGTGGAGGCGGGTACGTTTCGCGAGGACCTTTATTATCGGCTCAATGTCGTGGGAATTCACGCCCGGCCGTTGCGCGAGCGGCGCGAGGACATCCCTCAGCTGGCGCAGCATTTTTTGGCGAGGTACGGCCGGAGCTACCGCAAGCCGATCGCGAACATCGATTCGGACGCCATCGACCTCCTGTGCCGATACGCATGGCCCGGCAATGTCCGTGAACTGGAAAACGTGATTCAACGCGCGATAGTGCTGAGCGATAACGACCGTATTACTGCGTGGGACCTCCCGGAGGGTCTACGGCAGGACGCTGCAAATCTGGTCGCCGAAACGTTCCGTTCGAACTCCTTTGAGGATCAATTGAGGGATTACAAGGTGAGACTGGCGGTGGAAGCGGTCAAAGAATGCAACGGCAACAAAACGCTCGCCGCGCAGAGCTTGAACATATCCAGGACCTACCTGCACCGGTTGATCCGCGAGCCTGCGGAGGACGGCACCGCCTTAATGGTCGCATGACCTCGCCGCGGAACAGCAGTGTGGTTTGGCGTGTTGCCGTCGGCGCCTTTCTGTTGAAAGCCCTGCTGGCGACGTTCACTGTCGGAACGAATGATTCGCTCACATGGGATCACGACCTTAGCCGGCTGCGCGACGCTGGGTTTGCCGAACTGTACCGGCACGGTGTTCAGTATTCCTCGCCCGCAGGACGGCGCTACCCCGCGCAACCATTTATTCATCCACCGGCGATGCTGACCGCCTTGCGCTTGCTCGGGGCGTTGCAGGAGTCCACAGGTCTGCCGCTTCACTTCTGGCTTCGAATTGCCTGCGGGTTTGCCGACGCCGGGACACTGGTACTCGTCTGGCGGATGTTCCCCCCATTCCGCAACGGCAGCTTGTTGTGCCTCCTGGCGGCAAATCCGATTTCAGTTCTGGTTTCCGGTTTTCACGGAAACACGGATCCGATCATGATGTTGTTTGTCGTCGCGACTGTGTTTCTTCTGGTGAGAGGCAGCGTTGTCGGGTCCGCAGTGGCATTCGGATTCGCCTGCGGCGTCAAACTGGTCCCGGTGATCTACGCACCAGCGATGATAGCCTCTCTGCCGACCCCACGATCGCGCGCGACGTGGGTTTCCGTCGGCGCCGGGACCTGGATTGCTTTATCAATGCCATATCTCGCCCAGACACCCTTGTTGATCGTCAGAACCATCCTTGGGTACGGGAGCGCTACCGGTTTGTGGGGCTTCTACCTCTTTTCCCGACTTCTGCGCGAGGCCGGCTGGGGCGCGATACATACGGTCTACGCCCCCTCGGCGAAATGGATCGCATTCCTGGCGGTCGTGACTCTGCCGATGGCGTTGAAGCTCCTCCGATACCCGGTCGATTTGTTCGCGCAATGTGGAATGGTCTCCTTTCTTTTCCTCTTTCTGTCGCCTGGATTCGGTCTGCAGTACTTGTCATGGACGGTTCCGTGGATTGTGACGCTCGGCGTCGGCACGACGGCCGGTTACTACACCCTCACGGGCGCTTTCCTGTTCGCCGTCTATGTGCAGGCCTCCGGAAGCGCACGCCCGGGCGTCTACGCCGATCTGTTGACGGTCACCAATTTTCAGATGCTGATCCTGATAGGTTGCCTTTGCTGGCTTGCTATCGGCGCGATTGTGTGGCGATATGCGCTTCTTTTCGGACTTCGACCGCCGCTGCATACCCGGGCAGCGGCGGATAAAGACTGAGCTTCGGCGGGTTCGTATCGGGTTCAACCAGCCACGCGCGGCGATCGCTGAAGTAACTCAGGAGTTGCCGGTCCGCTCCGCCGCCCATCTCCCGTGCCCAGACGACGTGTGCCCGATCTATGTCTGCCGCGTTGTATACCCACTCGTCGAAAACGTTGTGCGCGGCGCTGTAGCGCACGATCGCCAGTTGTTTTCCGGAACAGGCTTCGAGCTGACTGGCGACGTGTGCGCGCGAAAGGCCAAGCCGTTCCGTTCCGTACCACATCGTCGGCCAACGCTCAATGCGGATACCCAGCGGGCCGGCGAATAATCGAAGGCCGGCCACAAGCAGGCAAACGATGGGAATGGCACGGACGAGGGCGAGTCCGTAAGGCTGCCGCCCCGGGCGCCAGACGCGCAGGCGCCGCATCCCCTCCAGCAGAAAAACATAGAATACTCCTATGAATGGCGCAATGTAGTGGGGAAACAGCCATGCGTTCGCGCACAGACCGAGCGCGAATATTGCCGTCGCTGACGCAAGGAAGCGCAGGCGGCGTCTCCTCAGAACCCAGGGCAACAATATCGCCGGAAGGAAGAGCGCGGGGCCATAGACAAAGAAAAGAACAATGCCGAGCTTCTGCCCGGTCCTTGAGACAAAGCCAGAGGGCGTCCTGGCATAGTTGAAATCTCCCAGTTCCCATTTGGAATAGAACTCGCGCATGACCCGGTGGCGGTAAACGGGTTCCGGCCGCTGAGACTCCCAAAGGAATACCGGGGCGGACGCGTAGGTGGCGCGATTGACCTGGTATGGAAGAGTAAGCGGATTGCCGAAGACGCGGTAGTTGTAATAGCCCATTGCAGCAGCGGTAAGAAGCAAAAGCGCTGCAGGGGCGGCCGCACTTCGCATCACAACGAGTGCCGGAAAGCGTTCGCGGATGATCCAGCAGGCGAGGGCCGCAACAACTGGCACGCACACGAGGGCTCCTTCCCAAGGCCTCGAATTTGCGAGTATGGCCGCGCCAAGCGCCATCATCAGTCCATCGCGCGCGGATCGACGCAGTAGTATTCGCGGCAACGCGCCCAATACAAGCGATCCGCCGATCGCCGCCGCAGCGCCGCCATAGTATCCGTTCACCCAATAACTGAAAAGCCCCAGGCGAAGGATCGCGAGCGCTCCTCCCAGCAATGCCCAACCGGGCGGCAGCCAGCCCTGGAGCATCCAACAGATGGAGGCGCACATCAGCGCCACGCTCACGCAAACACCGTACCAGGGATTTCGGGCAACCTTTTCTCCGGCCGCCAGGATCAGGCCCTGCACCGGAAAATACATCGACATGTAGGTCGGCTTCTGCGTGATATGAAAACTCTCCATGTGTTCCCACATCGGATGTGTCGGATTGGTGAGCCTGCCGTGTGCGAAGGTGTCTCCTGCGAGCAGGAAACTGAACTCATCGTGAACAAATGGCTCCGGAATCGGCAGCCACGGCAGCGCCGCCAGTCGAAGTACGAGAGCCGCGAAACCGACCGTTGCGAGGCAGGTCCGCCGCCGGGCTGCCAGATTGCCAAGCCAGCGCTCGATGCAGGCCAGCCGGGTTGAACCGAAACGCGGAGCGCAGAATGCAAACGCGATCGCGATCGCAGTCGCCCCCGATTCGACGACGAGGAGCGACGGTGGTTCCAGCCCATGAGCCGGGTTCGTCAGCATGACACCGCGGTGACACACTGCACGCAGGTTTCCGTGGCTGTCATCGGGCCGCGTCGGGAAAAAGAAAAGGCAGAGCGGTCACGGCTCCGAAAAGGACTTCCCGATTTCCCGCCCTGAGGCTTCTAAGCGCACCGGTTGGGAACCGAGCGCGAACATGAGACAAGTAATTCTTGTATTCCGCGTCCCCCGAAGGCAGAGGAAAAATGAGAAAGTGCTTGAATCGAGCCAAAGGAAGCTTGTCGAAGAGCCGTGTGTCTCCGTGCTCCATCGCAAAAACCCTGATTCCTGAAGCGAGCCGGACTTCGGGAAACTGTGCGGTAAACCAGCCCGGCAAATAATATCCCGCGTGGCGGTATCCCATAAAGTGCGAATCGAACCCCACGATCATTGTGTCGGCGGGCGAGGCGATTTCCGGTATGGATCGCAGCACGCCTTCGAGTTGCGTTTCAAAATGGTGCACCGCAGTCCAGGAACAGTACACGGGCGCGAACAGGAAGACAGCAGCGTTGACAGCGACAAATCCGCCGAGGATTGCGGCCTTGGCCCGCTTGCCGGCCCACGGATCGGCGTACCATCCCGATACACGCAGGCCAAGCCAGACGAAAAGCGGCGGCGAAATCACCAGAAGATAGCCGCTGTTCACCCACTTCAGAAAAACGAGCGTAAAAAACAAGAGTCCGGGTCCGATCCAGACCCGGATGAAGACCTTCTTCTGCCGGTCGAAGGCGACGGTCGCACGGTCACCCCAAACAGCAAAGAGCGCCGCACAACCGAAGCAAAGCAGGAAAATTCCAGCGATCGAAAGCAGACGCGCGATGGAAATCAGGGGGGAGGAGTTCCAGAGCGTTTGCTTCGCCGGCACTGTCACCCAGAGCGATTTCAAAGAGGACCAGTAGGCATCAAGACCGCCGCTTGCGGAAATCATCGGCACGAACCACGCGGAGGAGGCCAGCGCGAAAGCACCGGCTCCGGCGAGCGACCGCCCGCGACCCGCGCCCGGCGCGAATACCACGGAAAACAGCAGGAGTGGGCCGGCAAATAAAACGAAAGACGGACGGAACCCCGCGGCCAGACCGGTGGCTATCGCGGCAGGTGCAATGAGCCTGTTTGAACCGCGGTAAACCCTCCAGCACAGGTAACCCACGACGGATGAGAAGAAGGCCTCCACTGCGTAGGTAAGCGCAACGATCCCGTGGAACCATACCAACGGAGAAAAAATGAAGATCAGGCTTGCCGCAACCGCCTCGCGCCTGCCGAACCAGAGATCCGCAAGAGCGTAAATCATGATCATGGCTCCGCAGCTGGCGGCAACACTGATCGCAACCAGCGCCGCGTTGGCGTCATGAAAGAAAACATCGACCAGTCGCGCCACGCAGACGTAGAGAAAATATCCCGGTGGATGAGGTTGGTGGACAGTGGGGTCGAAACGCCGCATGCCCAGCGCGAAATTTACGGAATCGATGTCATAGAGGTAATGGCTCCTGAACGGAAGACGCGTGCCGAGTACGAGAGCTGCCAGGAGGGTCAGATCAGACACACGACAGAGCCTCGGGAATCCGCCGATATTCAAAGTGCTCCAAGCATAGCCGAGCTTTTGGAGACAGCATGGTACACCTCGTTCCAGGAGGGATACACGGGAGTTGACCCCGACTCCCGCGATTGGAAGTTAGTTTGCCTTCAGAGATCACAGAGGAAAAACCGTATGCAGCATTTTGCCTTGAAGCTTTGCGTCGCCACACAGATGATGCGGGACTTGTTTAAATGCGAGAATGGCCAGGACATGGTGGAATATGCTCTGGCGATGGGGTTGATTGCACTCGGGGCGACAGCTTCGATGCCTGGATTGGCGACCTCCATCGGGACGGCTTTCACCAGTCTTGGCACCAAATTCACGACCTACACAAGCTAGAACCACTGACATTTCGAAACCGTCTGCCAACACCTGACCAACCGCTGGTCAGGTGTTTTCGTTTTAATCGCCGGTGCCAATTCTTATGAGCCTGCCTCTTATCGACCCATGGGATCATCGAAGCCTGTGACATCAGAACGTTGTACGTCTACCCGCGTTTACACTCGCGGTCCGAGAGTGTGCACTGCGGTTTACACGTGTCGCCGCAAGGTAGTTCCCGTGCCCTCCAGGTTCATGGATTTCGAAAGCCTGGTGGACCGGCGCCATACTGGCACGCGAACTGCTTTTATCGGTGGGCGGAGGAACTTCACATGCAGAATTTGGGATTGAAATTTTACGTCAGGTTGCAGGCTTTGAGAAACGCCCTGAAGGAAGAAGACGGCCAGGATATGGTGGAGTACGCAGTCGTGATGGGTTTGATCGCTTTGGGAGCAACGGTAGCAATGAAAGGTCTGGCGACCTCGATTGGTACCGGTTTTACGAGCATTGGAACCAAACTCACGACGTACACCAGCTGACGGTCGGGAGGGAGAGCACGACCGAACGTTTCGCTCTCCCTCCCTATTCCATCGAATCAATTCGACGTCGTTCAGCGGCCTGGTGCAGGGCGGCCAAAGCATCCCTGGCGCGCAAAAGGCGTCTTCAAATCAAGGTAGACATTATGTTGGCTCCACAAACCGACTCCGCTTCCGGCAACGCGAAATTGTCCGTGGTGCTGATTGCGCCCGATGCCGATGCGCGGCGCGGGATCGCCACAGCGATCTCGGGAACCCAGGCGCGGATTGTTCGAGAATTTACCGATTATCCCAGTCCAAACATTCTCTCAAGACTGGTGGATGCTGTCTGCGACGTCATCATTGTGGACCTCGATGCCGGCATTGAACCGGCTCTCGAGATAATTGAGACCGTTTGCGGACGTGGCGTTTGCGCCACAGTGATGGCGTGCTCGACCCGAAACGATGCCGACCTGGTTATTCGCGCCATGCGTGCCGGTGCCCGCGAGTTTCTTGCCGCGCCCGTGGGGGGGAACGCGATTGTCGAAGCTTTTGCGCGAGCCGCCGCACGGAGGCAAAGCAGTACACCCGAACGCTCGGCCGGGAAGGTGCTCGTGTTCCAGGGCGCCAAAGGCGGCGCCGGGGTGACTACGATGGCCATAAATTTCGCCGTGGCACTGACCCAGGAGAGTACCGGACGGGTCGTAATCGTGGATATGCACCCGCAACTGGGAGAGGTGGCGCTGGGGCTGGGGTTGTCGCCTCAGTTCTCTGTTGCCGACGCCCTTGGAAATGCAGTCCGTCTTGACGCCGACTTCCTGTCCACCCTGCTCGCGAAACATGAGTCCGGACTTATGGTGCTGGCTTCGTCAGACGCCTACGGGGTGCATCGCTCGCTCGAGCGCGGGGCGGAAAAATTGCTTCGCATCCTGCGGGAGGAGTTCGCCTTCGTGGTGGTTGACGCGGGGTCCTGTTCAGGCAACATTCCGGATGCGTTGTTCGAAGCGGCCGACACGATTTACGTCGTGACCGAAGTCAATCTGCCGGCGCTCCGCAACGCCCGCCGGTTGCTGTCGTTCCTTTCCGGCAAAGAGCCTGCGCGCAGCCTGGAAGTGATTCTGAACCGATTCAACTCCCGGACCGTTGAGATCGACGAGGAAAGCGCCCTGAAGGCCCTCTCCCGATGCGTGGACTGGAAGGTGCCAAACGATTACATGGCGGTCCGGGGCGCTCAGAATCTCGGGGTCCCGCTGATCCGGCAGGACACAGCAATTTCCCGGGTGATCACTCAGATAGCTCGGGCGGCGTGCGGCCAATCCGCGCTTATACGTGAAAAAAGAACTCGGGCCGCAGCGAAAGGAGATAAATGGAAATTCTGGACCTCGAGCAGTACAAGGCCACTATCCACGGCGCGCTCCTGAGCAAGATCGATCTCGAGAAGCTCGCGTCGGCCGATACCGGAAAGGCGCGACTGGCGGTTGCGGCGCTCATCCAGGAGATCGTGCTGGCAGAAAGGGTACCGCTGAACGCGGGCGAGAAGGAAGTCATAGAGTCGGATCTGCTGGACGACGTTTTCGGGTTGGGCCCTCTTGAGTCGCTGCTGCGGGACCCCGCGGTGTCCGATATTCTCATCAACAATGCCAATACCGTTTATATTGAGCGGCGCGGCATGCTGCAGAAGACCAGCGCGCGTTTCCGGGACGATCGGCATCTGATGCAGGTCATCGATCGTATTGTTTCCAAAGTGGGCCGGAGGATCGACGAGTCCTCGCCGATGGTGGACGCGCGGCTCGAGGACGGTTCGCGCGTTAATGCCATCATTCCACCACTCGCACTGGACGGTCCCTGCATGTCCATTCGCAGATTCGGGACGGGGCCGGTGTCGGCGGACACGCTGGTCAGCCTGAAGAGCATCTCGGCGGAGATGCTGCAGATTCTGGCAGCGGCCGTCAAGGCTCGCATCAGCATACTCATCTCGGGCGGGACGGGCGCTGGCAAGACGAGCTTTCTGAACATTCTGTCGAGCTTCATCCCGGAAACGGAACGGCTCGTCACGATCGAGGACGCAGCCGAACTGCAGCTGCAGCAGGAGAACGTGGTTCGGCTGGAGACGCGGCCTCCCAACGTCGAGGGTGTCGGGGGGGTCCGTCAAAGGCAGTTGCTGATCAACAGCCTCCGCATGCGTCCCGACCGCATTATCATCGGCGAGGTGCGCGGCGAGGAAGCGTTTGACATGCTGCAGGCGATGAACACCGGGCATGAGGGTTCGATGGCGACTATCCATGCGAATACCTCGCGAGATGCGCTGATGCGTCTTGAGTCCATGGTCGCCATGGCAAGTGTCGGGATACCGGAGCGATCCGTTCGCCAGCAGATCGCCTCGGCGATCACGGTCGTCGTGCAGCTGTCGCGCATGAGCGACGGAACAAGGAAGTGCGTCAATATCTCGGAAATCACCGGCCTTGAAGAAAACATCGTGAGCATGTCCGACATTTTCAACTTCGTTCGCCGGGGCATCGGACCCGATGGCAGAGTCGTGGGTACATTCCAGCCCACCGGCATACGGCCCAGATTCCTCGACCGGCTGCGGGTCGCGGGTATTCAACTGCCGGCCGAGATATTCCAGCGCTCTGTGGAGATCGAATGAGTGGACGTCACGTGAACGGAGAGGCCCGATGATTGCAATGATCCTGATCGTCTGTGGCGCCGTCTTTGCCATCGCCGCGCTCTGGATTGCAGCGATGAAGGCAGGCCCTTCGAAAGAGGCTCAGAAACGCCTGGACGCTCTGAAATGGGAATCCTCTCCGACTCAGTCGGAGGAGGCGGCCGCAAACATTCGGCGGGAGGAGCGCGTCACCGGCGTGGAGTGGCTGAATCGATGGCTGATCCGGTTCAATCTGGCCGTTCGCACGCGTCTCCTGCTGTCTCAGGCCGATGTCAAGGCGCCTCCGGAAACCCTGCTGCTGACATCCCTGGGCGGCTCCCTGGCGATCGCCTTGCTGCTGTATATGAGAACAGGATCTCTGTTGCCGTCGGTGCTCATCTCAGCCGGTTTTATTCCCGCGCCTCTGATCTATGTTCTGCGCAAGCGCGCAAAGCGCCTGGCGAAATTTGAGCAGCAGCTTCCGGAAGCTCTCGATATGCTGGTCAGCGCACTGCAGGTTGGGCACAGCCTCATTACAGCTATCGGTGCGCTGGGCCAGGACTCCACCGAGCCCCTTGCAGGCGAGTTCCGTGCTTTGTTTGACGAGCAGAACTTCGGCCTTGATTTGCGCACCGCCATGACGAATTTGGCCACCCGCGTTCCGCTCCAGGATGTGCGGATCTTTGTGGCGGCGTCGCTGATTCAAAAAGAGAGCGGAGGGAATCTGGCCGAGGTTCTCTCGAAGGTCGCGCAGACCACGCGGGACAGATTCCGGCTGAAGAAGCAGATTTCGGTTCACACAGCGCAGGGCCGGCTCACCGGTTGGATCCTTTCCGTCCTGCCGGTTGGGCTGGGTTTTGGCATGTATCTGGTGAACCCGGAAGGAATGAGCGTTCTCTGGACCCGGCCGGAGGGTTTGAAAATGCTTTACCTGGCCATCGCCATGATTGTGATCGGCTGCCTGATCATCCGGAAAATCGTGAGCGTTCGTGTTTGAGGATTTATGGGTGCGGCTATCCTGACCTTCGCGGCGGCGTTCCTCCTTATCGCGACAGCCGGTTTCGCGATGTTTTACCACCCGCAGACGCTGCGAAGGCTTTCACGGGCGGTTGCTCCTCCTTCAGACATGAACGTTCTGCTCGACGCCCCCGCGGCGCGGCCTGGCGCCAGAATGGCGAGAATGGTCGAGCCCTTCCAGCGCATCGTGCCCAGGAGTGCCGTCGAGGCCTCCGTGGTCCAGAAGCGTCTGACCCGGGCGGGGTATCGCGAAAAAACCTACGTCAATATCTTCTACGGGGCTAAGGTGCTGATTCCGGCGGTCTTCTGCTTCACCATTACGGTTACCCGCATCTACGCCTTTGCGGGATTTTTCTCCTACATCATGGCGCTGGGACTTGGATTTCTGTTGCCCGATTTCTGGGTGGGAAACCGAATAAAGGCGAGGCAGACAAGTTTGCGTCTGGGCCTTCCGGACGCCCTCGATCTGATGATCGTTTGTGTAGAGGCCGGGCTGGGCATGGATCGGGCGATTCAGCGCACAACCGAAGAACTGAGCCTCAGCCAGCCGGAGATTGCCGATGAACTGGCGCTCGTGAGCCTGGAACAGCGCGCGGGTCGTACCCGTGCGGCCGCCTGGAAGAACTTCGGCGAGCGCACCGGAGTCGAATCCATTCGCGCGCTGGCCTCGATACTGATTCAAGCCGACAAGTTCGGCACCAGCGTCGGAAAAACGCTGCGCGCTCACGCCGACACATTGCGCACGCGCCGCCGTCAGGATGCCGAGGAACAGGCGGCCAGAACAACGGTGAAGCTCATCTTTCCTCTGGTTCTATTTATCTTTCCGGCGCTGTTCGTAGTCACGCTGGGACCTTCGATGATCGTCATCCTCGATCAAATGAAAAATCTGTTCAAGTGAAGCGGCGCCCCTGCCGATAAATAAACAGGAGGACATAACGTGGACAACGGTACCGTGGTACAAATCATTGCCGCCATCCTTTTTGTGGCAGGACTCGTTTTTCTGATCCAGCGCCGGCGCAGAAAAGTCTCCTGAATGGTGGCAGTCGGGGCGGCCGCTGGAGTTCGCCGGCATATTCGCGCCTGAGGGCACCGTGCCCTGTACGGATAGCGCGGCTGCCGCGGCCGTTTCCCGAACTGTGCCCGCAGGAGGTGAGGCTATGTATCGTCGCCTTGCAAACTGGGTTGCCAAGCGATCGACCGCTCCCAAGGAACTGAGGCGCGCGCCGAGAGTCCCGGACCCGTGTGTCGTCGCCTACCACTGGGACGGTTCTGCGCCGGTGGGTCGCAGGCTGCGCGACATCAGTATGACCGGAGCCTATCTCTACACAACCGAGCGCTGGTATCCGGGGACAATCGTCAGGCTGCTTCTGCAGGAGCCGGTCGCGTCCGGTCCGGGTAGTGCGAGCCCGCCCGGGGCTTCGGTATCGATACCGTCTCGGGTGGTCTGGCATGGTTCCGAACGGCATGGCTTTGGAATTTCTGTTTCGCAATCCGCGGGATCGCGAACTGTTGCGGCGACTGATCGCTGCGGATTCAAGCAGTTGTCCGGGAACAGGTGAAGCCGCGTGAGATCTGCAGGAAGGAATCGCGGACAGGCGCTGATCGAATTTATTCTGATCTTTCCGCTGCTTTTCCTGTTGATTATCAATGCGATCAATTTCGGCGCATTCTACTTTGCCTGGATTACAGTCGCCGACGCGGCGCGCGCGGGAGCGCAATACTGGGTCCTCGGCAGCGCCGCCATCTCGACTCCAACTCCCGCAACCGGCGCCCAGGTCACCACACTGGTGACCAGCGATATTTCCTCGCTGCTGAACCGATCGAGTCTGACGGTCCGGGAATGCAAGAACAACAACGGAACAGTGACATGCACCGGATCCGGATCCAGTACGCCTCCCGCCGACCCGGAACCACTGACATATATCTCGACGAGTGTGGATGTGACTTACACCTACAACCCGCGGATCGCTTTGTGGACGTTCTCGGGCCTCGGTATATACGCAACTCTGCCGCCCACAACGATTCACCGCAGGGCCGTGATGAGGATGATGCAATGATCGTGCTCCCGCAAACCCGAAGCCCGCAGCGCACCGCGGGCCAATCCCTGGTGGAGTTCAGCCTCGCGTGCTTCATGCTGGGGGTTCTGGTGCTGGGCGTGGTGGAAATGGGCCGCATGGTCCTGGTGTACACGGCCGTTGCCAATGCCGCGCGCGCGGGAGTGCGTTATGCCACCGTGCACGGCAGCTCGCGGACAGCGGGGGCCGGAATTTCGAACTCGAGCGGTCCGGCCAACAATCCGGCGCAGGTCGTGACACTCATCGAAAATTTCGCCGCCGCGGGAGCGCTCACAACCAGCAGACTCATCATTACCGTGACGTATCCCGGAGGTTCGAATGCGCCCGGGCAGCTGGTAGACGTGACCGTCATCTATCCCTACGATCCCTTGACAACGTATCTGCCCTTGAGCGTGCGGCTCGGCAGTACAACCCAGGGGGTAATCGCATTTTGACCGGTGTACACGGTCCCGGTTCCGAACGCGGACAGGCGATCGTCCTGGCCCAGGTTGCTCTCAGCCTCTTTCTGCTTGGCGCCCTCGGATTCGGCCTCGACGGGGCACAATTGTTTGCCCAGCGGCAAATGGCGCAGACTGCAGCCGACGCGGCGGCCCAGGCCGCTGTTATGAGCATCCTGCGCGGGACAAACTCCACATCGACCAATCCATTCTCGACCGCGAGTTCGTTCACCTGCGCCGTCCCGCCTGCCGCACTCGACCTTCGAACCCCGTGCGTCTACGCGCAGGACAACGGATTCGGGACCAGCGCAGACACGGTAGTGGTCAGTTTTCCCGCCAGCATATCCGGCGTGACCCTCGCAAACGTCGCCACTCCCGCGGTCACTGTTACCGTACAAAGAGTCGTGACCACGGGACTCATTCATTTCCTCGGGATCGCTTCGTCCACTATCAAGGTGAAGGCATCGGCGGGGATTATGGCCTCGGTACCACCCACCTGTCTCTATGTACTCAGTCCTTCAGCGTCCAGCGCGATGGCGGCCAGCAATGGCGCCAGCGTCAACATGAACTGCGGGATCAACGTCAACTCTTCGAGCGCAACCGCGATGAGCGTTACTGGCGGAGCGAATGTCAAAGCGACCGCAGTCTCGGTCGTGGGCGGCTCCTCGGTGAACAATGGCGGAAGCGTCTCCCCGGCGCCGGTGACGGGCGTACAGGCTGTAACTGACCCTTTCGCCGCGGTCACCGGCCCGACCGTGGGCGCGTGCAATTACACCAATTACAGTCCCGGGTGGGGCAGTTGGACGCTCAATCCCGGAACGTACTGCGGCGGAATCACGATCAATAACGGTGCTACCGCGAACTTCAACCCCGGCACTTACATCATCAACGGCGGAGCGTTGAGTTTCGCCGGGGGAGCGACCATCACGGGCGGCGGCGTGATGTTCTATCTCACGGGCACAAACGCCTCCTATGGGTCGGTCTCGATCAACAACGGGGTGAATGTTACTCTGTCCGGACCAACGTCGGGCGCATACACGGGGTTGCTCTTTTTCCAGGACAGGTCGATTACCTCGAGCGTCGCTGCCAACTTCGCAGGCGGCGCTACCATGCAACTCACAGGGAGTCTGTATTTCCCCACCACCGCCGTATCGTTCTCGAACGGCGCTTCAGGCAACGGCACCACGGCGCTCATCGCGAACCAGGTCTCGTTTACCGGCGGGGTTCAGCTGGTTTACGATCCCACCGGTCAGAAAACGGGACTCAGTACGAAAACCGCCGGGCTGATGGAATGACATCCGCGCTATTTGATGTGGCCCTCCGTGAAATCCTTGTTGTTCTCTTCGCAGGAATACTCCATGATTTCCCAATCCGGCCGCAGCGTGAATGTTCGCGTATTTTTCCATGCGCGGGTAAATGCCTTCGGATCCTCGATGGTGATCTCATAGACGATGTGTTTATCGTCCGTGCGGGCGAAGCGTTCCACCGTATGCATGGCTTCGCTGTGTGGATGGCCAACCGTATCCAGATTCGTTTTATCGTTGAACCCGACCGTATCGACGACCAGCGTGTCGCCATCCCAGTGCCCAACCGGATTCCCGAACCATAGCGGGTCGGGATTCTTCGGGTGAGGGCGCCCGTCGGTATGGATGATCTCGAAGACGTTCCATGCTTCATACAGGATGGCCACAAGGTCGCTGGTTTGGACGATGCGCACGGGAAACGGTGAATTCATGGATCGCGTCAACCCCTGCGGCAAACAATGCCCGGTGTAGTCGAACTTCGCCGGGTCGTAGTCTTTGAAAATCTGTGCGTACTCGGGCGTGAACGGGATGCTTCCGGGGCCTTTCTGGTTCGGGCCGTCCTTCGCCATATCCGGAACGTAGGGCCGCTCCCATACTCCGTTCAGATCCGGTTTCCCGTTCGCAAGGCGCGGTATATCGGCGGCCGCGAACAAAATACCGCCCATAACCAGGGGCACGATAACCGCAGCGGCGCTGGGGAGAAAATTTCTCAAGGAAACCCTCCTGTCGTCCGCCATTGTATCGGCGATTTGACTCCGTACGCAGCGCCAGCGTAGGCTGTCTGAAGCATGGGAAAGCTCAGGCTCACGATGGCGTGCTGGAATTACGACCGGACTCGCGCGTTGATGGAAGGACGCGTACCGATCGATGGCGTCGAACTCAATTACCTGAACCTGCCAGTGGAAGAAATATTTTTTCGTATGCTGCGGCATCACGAGTTCGATATAGCCGAACTTTCCCTCTCCTCCTACACGGTCTCCCTGTTTCGCGACGACCCGCCATTTATTGCAATTCCGATTTTTCTCTCCCGCTATTTCCGACACTCGTGCATTTACGTGAACGCAGACAGCGGAATCCGCGAGCCAAAGGACCTGATTGGGAGGCGCATCGGAAATCCCGAGTACCAGATGACGGCGCCCGTCTGGATTCGCGGCATCATGAGCGACGAATATGGCGTGCCGGTCGCCAGTCCGACCTATCTCAGTGGCGGCGAAGAAGAGCCTGGCCGCCCGGAAAAGATCGCTCTGTCGCTGCCTCCCGAGTTCAAAATCGGGGCAATCCCTGCCGACAAGACGCTTTCCCGCATGATTGAAACGGGCGAGATCGATGCATTGTACACGGCCCGCGCGCCATCCACTTACGGGAACGGATCGGGGAAGGTACAGCGTCTGTTCGAAAATTATGCCGCTGTCGAGCGCGAGTATTATCTGAAGACCCGGATATTCCCGCCGATGCATATTGTGGTTCTGCGACGCGACCTGTACGAGAAAAACAGATGGCTGGCGCAGACGCTGTGCAAGGCGTTTTTCGCGGCGCAAAAAGACGCATATGACGAACTCCGGAGCACCGCGGCGCTGAAAGCGATGCTTCCCTGGCTTACACACCACGTGAAGGAAACCGAAGAACTGATGGGCCACGACTTCTGGCCTTATGGCTACGAGCCAAATATAAACGCCCTGAGCACGTTCCTTCGCTATCACCATGAGCAGGGTCTGTCCAGGCGACGGCTGAATCCGAAAGAACTCTTCGCACCCGAGTCTCTGGAGTCGTTCAAGATTTAGGCCCAGGACAATATCGGCAACGAATGCACGCGGATAAACACGAATGAAAACGCCGGCAATTATGTGTGTTCATTCGTGTTCTTCCGGGGCCCTGCCGTTCTTTTTCTCCATCTCGCCAGGGCGCCAATGACGAAGAGCTGGTGGGTCCCGGAACGCGGCGATGTGGACGTCACCCTGGCTCAGGTGGGCTTCAATCTGGCGCAACTGGTGATCCCGGTTTTTTTGCTGCTTCCGCTCGGCATTCCCACCACGTTCACCGTCGGCCATCTGCTGCCTGGCTACGCGCTGGGGTTTCTCGTGGGCTCGCTCGGTATGGTGCGGATGGCCGTGAAACTCGCCCGGCGCGAAGGTCGACAAACCGTCACCGCGCACGTATATGGCAACAACGTGCCGGCGATTATTGCCTATACGCTGTCGATCATGCTGCCGGTCTATCTGCGGACGCACGATGCAAACGTGGCGTGGGAGACCGGTGCGGCGGCAGTAGCGTGGACCGGAATCATCAAACTGGCCGCGGCGCCCTTCGCCCGAAGCATTCGCCGCTTCATTCCCGCACCCGCCGCCATGACTGTCTTCGGCGCGGCCATGTACAGTTATCTCGCCCTGGTGTTGCTCCAGCGGGTGTTCGATCAGCCGCTGGTCGGACTTGTCGCGCTGGCCATCGTGGTAACCAGCATTATGGGGGATGTGCCGATTACACGGTGGCGTGTTCCGCCTTTCATCGCGGCCTGGATTCTGCCTCTGGCTGTCGGCATCGCGATTGGTTACGTGCGTCCGAAATGGCCAGGGATATCCGCTACCGCGCCGTTTGCGATCGTTCCGAATCCGGCGCAGGCAATGGTTCTGGCGCTTCCTTACATGTCGGTAATCGCTCCGATGGCCTTCTATCACGTACTGCAGGACATCGCATCCGCCGCAGGCGGAGCAGCGGCCGGCGACGATTATGACGTGCGTTCCCTGCTGGCGTGGGATGGCCTTGGAACGCTCTTATGCGGCCTCGCTGGAAGCACCGTGACACCGGTGGTCTATGCGATGCTTCCGCCCTATAAAGCGATCGGCGCCCGTATCAGTTACGCTCTCTGGACCCCAATCTGCTTCCTTGCGGTCGTCGCCGGCGGCCTCACGGTGTTCTTCGCGCAACTTTTCCCCTGGCCGATTCTGGCGGCGATGATCGCTTACGTCGCAATCGGCGTGGGTATGGCTACGGTGCGCCGCGTCGATCCAAAATACCTGAGCGCGGTGTTGCTTGGCTTCGTCATTCCAGGTGGCGCGGTGGTGGCGGCGGCCGTAAACTCGGCGCTGCCCGCCCTGCGGCTTTCCGGCGCCAGCCCGGCGGTTCAGGCGGCGTTGAATCGCTCCATTTACTGGTCTTCCGTACAAGGCCTCGGGAACGGCTTTCTCTTTCTGGTGCTCGTGGTCGCCTCACTGCTGACCGAAGCGATCGATCGCCGCTTCGGACACGCGGCGCTCTGGTGTCTCATAGCCGCCGTATTCTCGTGGTTCGGACTGATGCACTCCGCGCTGATCCGCTGGGGCGCGCAGCCGGATTATGCCGCGGGGTGGCTCGCGGCCGGGGCCATCGTGTACTCTGCTCAGTGGTGGGGCGACTGGGCGGCCAAACCCTGAGCGTCGCCCCAGACCAGGCGTGCCGTCTCGGCGACCAGGTGGAGCTTGCGCCACTGTTGCTCCATCGTTAGTAAATTCCCGGGCGCGGTGGAGGCGAAGCCGCACTGCGTGCTGATGGCGAGATTCTCCATCGGAATGTACTTCGCGGCTTCGTCGATGCGCTTCCGCAGGGCGTCCGGCGACTCGAGTTCCGGTTGTTTGGAACTGATCAGACCCAGTACGACGGTCTTGCCGCGAGGCACCAGACGCAACGGTTCGAATCCGCCGGAGCGCTCCGTGTCGTACTCGAGCAGGAAGGTATCGACATCGAGCGAGCCGAAGAGCTTCTCCGCAATAGCGTCATAGCCGCCTTCGGTATACCAGCGGCTGCGGCTGTTGCCGCGGCAGATGTGGATGGCGAAAGTCGCGCTGTCGCGTGGCACGCTTGAAAACGTCGCGTTATCCCCGGCGATCGCGGCCTCCAGTTCGTGGTCCGGATCGAGGCCTTGCGCCTTCATCCGTTCGCGGCAGACCGGATCGAAATAAAACGAGTAATAAGGTGCGTCGAACTGAATGTACGGGATGCCTTCGGCCTGCAGCCATACAACCTCGTCCCGGATGATGGCCACGAGATCGGCAAGCAACTCCGCGCGCGTCTTGTAGACGCGATCGGTGATGCCCTCCTTGTAGCTGCTGACCAGAAAATTCGAAGCGGCGGGAATCGTGATTTTGAAAGGCCACGCCGAACTTCCGCAATTCTGAAGCAACGGCAGTTCGTGCGCGGTCAGTCTGCGCCTCTTCTGCAGTTTTGCCCCCGCCGCGAGCGCGGTGCTGGCCTCGTTTTTCGCGCCCGGGCCCTTCCAGTCGAGAACCACTCTGTCGGGGACGAAGCCTTCCACTGCGTCCGCCATGTCGCTCAACCACGAACCGCGGCGCATTTCGCCGTCGGTGAAGATGTCGATGCCGGTTTCACGCTGTTTCCGCAACGCTTCGAGGATCGCGCGATCCTCGGCGGCGCGCAGATCTTCAATCGATAGCTGCCCCTGCGCGTGAGCGTTTCGCGCCTCCAAAAGTTCCGGTGGACGCAGCAGGCTGCCGACCTGTTCGGCTCGATAATGTGGTTTCGCCAATCCGATTCCTCCCGCGCCTCGGCGCGAAAACGGATACAATCAATAACCGATGCGACGCAATCTGATGATATTCCTTTTGCCTTTGTGCATGATTGGCAGCGCTGCCGCCCAGCAGGCTCCAGCAGCGGGACGCGAAGGTGGCGGACGTGGCCCCGGCCGGGCTGGACGCCCCGCGCTTCTCTTCAAGGAGGAGTTTAAACAGTCGAGCGGCGAGCAGGCGGTCAATCCCGCCGAAGCCACCGCCAATCCTAGCCTGGAGCTGAAACTCTATGGCCCCGGAGCTAAAGATATCCAGATTACCGGCGCCACGGGGAATGAAAGCAATCCCGTTCACCTCTGGACGGGATTATGCGAGCAGGTGTGTGCCGCCACCCTTCGCGACAAGGAGAACTTCGTCGACCTCACCGGGCTCGCCATGATCCGCTGGGTCACGAAGACGTCGGGCTTCCACAAAATTCACCCCATTGTCAAACTGGCGGACGGCACCTGGTATGTTGGCGATCACGCCGACGGCTCTCCGACCGACTGGCATTACGACGAATTCTCGCTCGCCGACGTCCACTGGCTGAGACTGAACATCGCCAAAGTGGTGACGACCGGCAACATCGTGAACAGCATCGACTTGAGCAAGGTCGATGAGATCGGTTTCACGGATCTGATGCCGGGCAGCGGACATGGCCCGGGCGGTTGGTCCGACGTCGGCATGATCGAAGTCTACGGCAAGCCTGTCAAGCGGTAGGCTTGAATCGCTCCTCGGCGGTCGATCATCTCTAATTAGTAGTTATGTCCATTCGTGCCGTCAAGAGTCTGATCAAATCCCAACCCACACTGGAAGGCGCCGGGGTGCATCTGCGCCGCGCATTCGGGTTCGGCAAAACCGACGAATTCGATCCTTTTTTGCTGCTCGACGATTTCCGCAATGATGTCCCGCGCGAGTACCTCGCGGGTTTTCCATGGCATCCGCATCGCGGCATCGAGACCATTACTTACGTTCTCGCGGGAACGGTGGAGCATGGCGACAGTATGGGCAACCGGGGCGCGATCGGCGCCGGCGACATACAGTGGATGACGGCCGGAAGCGGCATCATCCATCAGGAGATGCCGAAGGGCGACCCCCAGGGCCGCATGCATGGGTTTCAGCTGTGGGCAAATCTGCCTGCATCGCTGAAGATGACCGCGCCCCGATATCAGGAAGTGAAAGCGCCCGATATTCCGCTGGTTACGGATGACGATGGCACGGCCGTGCGCATCGTCTGCGGCAGCTTCTGGGGTCAAAAAGGTCCGGTGGACGGGATCGCCGCTGATCCGGTCTACCTCGATATCTCGGTCCCGCCGGGGCAAAGGAAGGTGCTTCCCGTGGAAACGACGCGCCATGCGTTCGCTTATGTTTTCGCTGGCTCTGGAACTTTTCGCAATGCTTCGGATCCGCTTCCGGTGCGGACGGATGTGGTCGGCTCGGGCAATCAGGCTTCGCGATATGAAGCGGATAACCGATCGCTGGTGCTTTTCGATCGCGGAGATGAAGTGACGGTTGAGGCTGGACCGGACGGAATCCGGTTCCTGCTGGTTTCGGGTAAACCCCTCGAGGAGCCGGTGGCGTGGCGGGGTCCGATTGTCATGAACACTCAGGACCAGCTGCGGCAAGCGTTCGAAGAACTGAATCGCGGTACGTTTCTCAAGGGCTGATCGACTGCTTTAATTAATGGTGGGCGGAGGTCTTCTTTCCTTCGACGCGCTGATCGATCCAGTTGAGGATCAGGTCCGCCAGTTGCAGGTTGTTTTTATCCTGCATGAGCATATGGCTGTTGCCGCGGATGCCCAGCTTTGGCAACTCCATCAGCTCGGCTTTGCCTCCCGCGTTTTTCACCTGCTCGACAAACTGCTCGCAGGTTTTCAGATTGTTCGGCCAGATTGCGCCGAATGGTCCTTTAACACCGTCGAGATGGTCTCCGAACATCACGAGGATGGGAATCTTCGCCAGCTTCGAGATCTGGTCGGGGTTCAGCGTGGTCGTACAACCCATTTCGATCGAGACAATCCCCTTTATGCCCGACGGATCGATCATTGCCGCTTCCTCCGGGAAAAATCCGGATTCCGAATGTCCGATCAGAACGGCTCCGTGCAGTTGCACGGCCAGCGCGGCCATATCCTTCCAGGTCGGATTCGGTGAGGGCAGGATCGCGTTGAAGTCGGGGATCATCTGCTTATAGAGTTCGTCCGCAGCCTGCACGGGGAACTGCTCGTCGGGGAATGCCGTCCCGAACTCCGGCCCGAAACGAAAAACGGCCCAGGCGGTTTGATGGCTGGCCATGAGGACGTTTGGCAGTTGTCCAGCTGGAATTGCGCCGGCTTTAACCGAGTTCACGATCGTGGCGTCGAAACCGGAACGGGCGCGCGACACCTGGTCCGCCAGATAGACCGGCCGATCCTTGCGCAGGAAATATTCGCTCCATCCCATCCGCCCATCGGGGGTGGTCTCCCAGGTTTTGCTGCTGAGACAGCACCCGTGCACCATCACGACCGGAACATGATGCGCGCCGTTCATCGGCTCCTGATACTGCACGTACATCTGATTGACCGTTATGTCCTGCGGCCCCTGGTTCGGCGGATTTACGGTTTTTGTTTCGCCCCCGACGAAGAAACTGCCCTGCGATTTGATTACCAGCGGTTTGTCCGGCGGCGCGGCAACGACACCGGCGCCAGAGCATCCGAGGATGCAGAGAGCGAGTCCGACTGACTGATTGAAGGTCATGTATTGTACCCATTCTTCCATGAAAAGCCGCGCGGGATTGCTAGACTCTTACCAGTGGGCGCGATTCGCAGATGCTTCATTCTCTCCGCCGCAGTGACGGTGCTGGTTGCCGCGGATAATCCCGCCTGGCGCGACAAACCTGTCGAACAGTGGAACGAGAAGGACGCAAACAATATTCTTTTCGATTCGCCATGGGTGAAGAACACCCAACTACAAAACCTTCCGGATCTCAGTCTCGCCGAGCGAGAGAACGGAGGCGACTGGACCGCCGGCATTGGCAAAGGAGTCGGGCTCGCCGGGACCGGGATTCTCGGACCAACCAGAGCCGCCGAAGCGAGGGAGCGGGCTCACGAGAAGCCGGATCCTGGCAAAGTGGTGATCCGCTGGGAAAGCGCACTGCCGGTGCATGCCGCGGAATTGAAGGTCGGTGAGACCGGTGCTCCCGCATGGCAGACGAACGACTATGCCATTGCCGTATACGATTGCCCTATTCCCCCTCACTGGAATTCCCGCGAAGTGCGGGGAATCGCGTTTCTGAAGCGCTATCAGAAGAGGGACTTCAAACCGGAGCGCGTTGAGATTCTGCGGCGGGATCGCGATACGGTCAGCGTGGTTTATTACTTTTCGAAGAAGGAAGAAATCACTAAACACGACGGCAGCGTTCTTTTCCAGGCGCAGATCGGACGGATCTTCATGGCGCAGGTTTTCGACCTCAGGGATATGCAGTTCGAGGGACAGCTCGAACTGTAAGCCGGACGCGCAACGCGCCTGGCTCCTGGAGCAAGCCCGAAGCGGCGGATTGCCAACATCCGTAGAAAGATCTAATCCCGCAGGTATCGCAGAAGATCTTCGCGGCGGGAGCAGTGAGCCAACGCGGTTTCCCGGCCGATCAGCCCGCCGCGGACCGCCTCGGCAAGCGACTGCTCCATCGAGACCATACCCTCGGCCCGGCCGGTTGACAATGCCGAATAAAGCTGGTGGTCCTCGCCTTTTCGGATCAGATTGCGCACTCCGCTTGTCGCGATCAAAATTTCGACCACGGGATAACGTCTGCCATCGGCGGCGGAGGGAAGCAATTGTTGCGCAACGACTGCCAGCAGTGCCAGTGAAAGCTGTTGGCGGATCTGCGGTTGATTACTCGCGGGGAAAGAATCCAGAATGCGGGAGACGGCTTGCGAAGTGTCGTTGGTATGCAAAGTGGAAAGGACCAGATGACCTGTTTCAGCCGCTGTAAGCGCGGTCGCCATGGTCTCGCAATCGCGCATTTCGCCTACCAGGATGACATCGGGATTCTGGCGCAGAATACTGCGCAGTGAACCGGCGAACTCCGGAGCATCCGGCCCGACTTCAATCTGCTCGATGACGGATTTGCGATTGGCGTGTACGAATTCGATGGGATCTTCAATGGTCACGACGTGGTCCCGGCGCTGGCTGTTGATTTCGTCCACGAGAGCCGCGAGAGTGGAACTCTTCCCACAGCCCGTTGGACCGGTGACCAGTAACAAGCCCTGGCGGGCTTCCGCAAAACGCCGCAGCCGGGGCGGCAGATGGAGCGATTCGATGGTCGGCACCCTCTCCGGCAGAAGGCGAACGCTGCCGGCGATCGTACCCCTCTGATAGTGAACGTTCGCGCGGA
>CAWBIS010000154.1:0-22593 GCA_963788485.1 Terriglobia bacterium | reverse complement strand
CTGAACGAAAGGCGCCCCTGCAAAACAATGTATTGCTAGAGAGCCCGGATCTCGAGCGCCAGGTTCCTGGTTTCCACAGCCCGAGCCGGGTCGGATAACGAGCGCAGTTTGCGGATGCGTTGATCGATGAGCTTTGCGGCTGATGAACCCGCCTGCTGCGCGCACGCAATCGCGCTTACCAGCAGGAAGCCCGGCAGAAGTAGTCTGAACGCGGCCATTGCCTCATGTTAGAACGACTGGCTCGAGGTCGAGGCGCACCACGACACCTTCCAACTCCCGGCTGGCCGCGGGGTACAGTTTCATTACCAGCGGATCGTGCCCCGGCACAATATGATCCGGCGAATCCGCGAGGCGGTAAAGCGTGTTGTACCCCTCCAGCATTTCCGCGATGCTGTAGACCACCGGAAACGGCCGCCGCTGCTGGAAATTCGCGTAGAGATGCGACGCGTCCGACGCCACCACCACCCACCCGCGCTTCGTCCACACGCGTACGATCTGCAAGCCCGCCGAATGACCGCCGACGCGATGAATCGTCAGGCCGGGCGCGAGTTCGTCGTCGCCGTCGTGGAAAACCGCCTTGTCGGCGAATACATGACCTACCATGAGTAGGATGTCATCGCGATCGAACGGCGCGCGCAGCGTCTTGTGGCACATGCACCGCCCGGTGGCATAAGCCATATCCCGATCCTGCAGATGAAAGCGGGCGTTGGGAAAACGATCGAGATTGCCGGCATGATCGTAGTGCAGATGCGTCAGAATGACGTCGCTGATCTGCGCCGCGTCGAGGCCAATCAGAGGCAGCGCATCCGCGGGATTGCGCAGCAGATCGCGCTTGCGCCGGTCCGCGGCCGGCTGCGCGAATCCTGTGTCGACGAGGTAAGTGGAGCCGCCCCGGCGCAGCACCCAGACGAAGTAATCGAGGTCGGAGGCGAACTCGTGCGGATCGGCGAGGATGAAGTTCTCGCCCGCATGGCGGTTGCCCAGATGGGCGTATCGGATGGCGAAGATTTCGAAGGGTTCGGGCGTGGCCAAGCGCTCAGCATGGCGCATCGCCGGCTTTGACGTCAAGTGTTTCGGCCAGGTGATAAAGTGGGGCGAATGCCAGTCAGCCTCTCCCGCCGGATCGCGCGAGCGGCGCAGTCTCTACAGCCGGAGGATCTCCCATCCGCCGTTGTCGGGAAGGTCAAAACGGGGCTTCTCGACATGCTCTCCTGCGCGCTCGAAGCCCGCAGTCTGCCCTGGGGTTGCCAGGCGATTCAGATGGCCGCGCGCGCTCCGGGCGGCGTCGCCAGCATAATCGGCGCCGGCGTTCGTGTCTCCACCGGCGATGCGGCATTCGTGAATGCCACGCTCGGGCATGGACTGGTGCGCGAGGACATGCATACCGGCGCGGTGAGTCACCTGGGCGTCGTGATCTACCCGGCTTTGCTTGCCCTCGCCCAACGCAGGACGGTGAGTGGGGCGCGCTTCATTCTGGCGGCCGCCTGCGGCTATGAAGCGGGCGCCGCCATTGGCCGCGCGCTGGTCGATCGCGAGTTCGTGCAGTTCCATCGGCCCACCGGCACGACCGGTCCGATCGGCGCCGCTTTGGCAGGCAGCGTCGCACTTGGCCTCAGTGAAGACGCCATGGTGAGCGCGATCGGTCTGGCCGCCAATACAGCCGGCGGGTTGAACGAGTGGCCTTATTCCGGCGGCGATGAAATGTTCTTTCATCCCGGGTTTGCCGCGCGCAATGCAGTCACCGCAGTCGAACTCGCGGAACTCGGAGCGTTCGCTTCGGAAACAGCGCTGGATGGCCGCTCGGGCTTGTTTGCCGCTCTGGGTCGCGGCGACAGGGCAGGTGCCGTCGCGCCTTTTCAGCCTGGCGTCTGGGAAATTCTCTCCGTCTATTACAAACCCGCGCCGGCTTGTAACTACGCGCAGACCGCCTGTCAGGCCGCGCTCGCGGCGGGCTCGGGAATCCTCGGCGGCGATATAACGGAGGTCCGCGTAGCGTGTTCCGCTGCTGCCGTCGCGTATCCTGGATGTAACTACGCTGGACCCTTCGCTCGCGTTCTCCAGGCGAAGATGAGCATTCAATATTGCGTTGCAGCCACGCTGGCGCGGGGCCGCATCGCCGAGGCAAATTATCGCGTCCTGAACGATCCCGAAATACTGCGGCTGATTTCAGTTATGTCACTCGCCGCCGACGCCGATTTCACCTCGAACTACCCCGCGGCGCAAGGCGCTGAAGTGACATTGGTTCTGCGCAGCGGTGAAACCGTGCGGCGGCGCATGCACGACCTGGTTCCCGCCGGCCCGCGGGAGATCAGCGAAAGATTCCGCGCAGTCGCGCCTTCGGACGCAATCGAGGCGTTCATCGATAAGCTTGAAGATCAGGCAGATGTCGGAATGTTACTGAATCACTTATGAAGAAACATAAGTTGTTGATCGGCGGCCAATGGGTCGAGCCGCAATCCGGTGAGTGGTTCGAATCGGTGAACCCGTTTACAGCCGCCCCATGGGCGCTGATTCCGCGGGGGTCGAAGCCGGATATCGATTGTGCCGTTGCGGCGGCGAAAACCGCGTTCTATTCGAGCGACTGGCGCAAGCTCACCGCAACCGCGCGCGGCGCCATGCTTCGCCGCCTCGCGGACCTCATCGCCGCCGAGGCCGGCCCGTTGTCCGAGATCGAGTCGACCGATAACGGGAAGCTGATCGCCGAAATGCGCGCGCAGCTGAATTACATCCCACAGTGGTTCAATTACTTCGGCGGACTTGCCGATAAGATCGAAGGCCGCGTCATTCCCATCGACAAACCCGGCGTCTTCAACTTCACCCGCGAAGAGCCGCTGGGCGTGATCGCCGCGATAACGCCGTGGAACTCCCCGTTGATGCTGGCGGCGTGGAAACTGGCGCCGGCTCTGGCCGCAGGTAACACCGTCGTATGGAAACCCTCGGAATATTCGTCCGTTTCCGCGCTTGTCTTCGGTGAGTTATTCGAGCGCGCCGGGTTCCCCCCGGGCGTGGTCAATATTGTTACCGGCTTCGGCAACGAAGTGGGCGAACCTTTGATAACCCACCCTCACGTCGCCAAAGTCGCATTCACCGGCGGTGACAAGACCGGCGAACACGTTTATCAGCTCGCCGCGAAAGGCATCAAGAAAATCACTCTGGAACTCGGTGGCAAGTCGGCGAACATCGTATTCGACGACGCCAGTCTGGATGACGCCGTCAAAGGCGTCGTATCCGGCATTTTCGCCGCCACGGGGCAGACCTGCATCGCGGGCTCCCGCGCGCTCATTCAGCGTTCGATTCACGATCGATTCATCGAGCGTTTGCTCGACCTGGCGAAAACGGCGCGCATGGGTAATCCGCTCGACGCTTCCACCCAGGTCGGACCGGTGACCACGAGGCCGCAGTACGAGAAGGTGCTCGATTACATCCGCATCGCCAAAGACGAAGGCGCGCAGTGCCGTCTGGGTGGCGCGCCCGCGGAGCGTCCCGAATGCGGCACAGGATGGTTCGTCGAGCCGACTATCTTTACGGGCGTTCGCCCCGACATGCGGATCGCAAAGGAAGAAGTGTTCGGGCCGGTTCTCTCCGTCATCCCCTTCGACGATGAGGACGAGGCCGTCAGCATCGCCAATGATACGATTTACGGTCTGGCTGCGGGCGTCTGGACCACCAGTATCCGGCGCGCCCTCTCGATGTCCGAACGGCTTGAAGCGGGTACGGTCTGGGTGAATACTTACCGCGCGGTCAGTTATATGTCGCCCTTCGGCGGTTACAAACGATCGGGAATCGGACGGGAGAACGGGATGGAGGCAATCCGCGAGTATCTGCAGACCAAGAGCGTCTGGATCGATATCGCGGGCAACGCGCCCAACCCGTTTGTGATGCGATAAGTGATAGACGATCAGACCACCGCTTACATACTAACTGCCCGCAACTATTTTGAGGACCTCAAACAGGTTGCGGCGCAACTCGCAGGTTTCCTCGTTCTCGAAGCCGCCGGCTGCCGGGAAGCGGTCCCGGACCATCCGATGCTCGCTTCCGCCAGGCAGCTTTACCAAAGCGCCGCCGGCGGATTGCAGTCCATTCGCTGCACCCGGCGTTCACAGCGGCACCACGGGCACCTCCTGGCCGCCGTCGAAAAGCTGGGGAAGGCGTTCGAAACGGCCGATCCGTTGGTTCCGCTCGAGGCCGCCTATGCGGATTTGCGGGCTGCATCCCGGAGCTTACCCGGTTTCGAAATGGTCTCATTCGAGCAGTGCTGTTGTCATGTACCAACGAGGGCCGCGTGACGAATAACTACTCCATCTGGGTCGCCGAATTTGCCAATGTACCCAATTACCCGCTGAGCGGCTTGATCTATGGTGCCCATAACCAGGGTCATGTCAGGCTTCCGTATTGTTATGTCGTCATCAAAGGTCACGGCCATATCGCGCTCGTGGATGTCGGCTACAACCACAAAGAATACGGCGAAGTGCTGGCGACGATGTACGGCGCGCGCGACTGGCATCCGCCGCGCGAGGTTCTGGCCGAATGCGGTATTACTCCCGAGGATGTTACCCACGCCTTCCTCACCCATGCCCATTTCGATCACATGGGTAACATCGAGGATTTCCCGAACGCGACGTTTTACATACAGGAGCGTGAGTTATCCAAATGGGTCTGGGCCATGTCGCTGGAAAGGCGTTTCCGCTGGCTGATGGCGGGGGTCGATCCGGCCGATATCCTGCGGACGGTGGATCTCGCGCGCAACGGACGGCTCGTCTGCGTCGATGGAAACCGCGAGAATGTTCTGCCTGGTATCGACATCCACGCCGCCCATGACACGCACACCTGGGGATCGATGTACGTGCGTCTGCGCAACGATCTCTCGCCCAACTCGAAGAACGCCTGGATCTTCGCCGGCGACCTGGTCTACACACAGGAAAATCTTCGCGGCTACAAACCCGAGGACCCCGAGTACATTCCGATCGGGTTCGCCAGCGGCAGTCAGCTCAAACTGGTGATGACGACCGATGAGTTGGTAAAAGGTGTCGACGGCGATGTCAGCCGCGTGGTCGCCATTCATGAGGATCGGTTGAAGGATATGTTCCCTTCGCGGCTGGCATCGAACGGCGTCCGCGTGACGGAGCTCGCCCTGGCCGATGACGAGGCCAGCCGGGTACGCTAAGAACGTTGTCCCGGCTTCGCACCGCCGTCACCTCGCTGCCGCTGATCCTGATCGTCGCGCTGCTGCTGCGCCTGGGATTCGCCTGGAACTATCAGGCGCACACTCCCCACCGCGCCCTGAGCGCGCTTCCGTTTCTGTTTGAATCGGGCAACATCGCCTATTCGATTGCCCGCGGTCACGGCTTCGGTTCGCCCTTTCGTGTCGACACCGGTCCGACCGCCTGGATGACGCCGCTTTATCCGCTGCTCCTCGCCGGCATCATGCGCCTCTTCGGCATCTACACGTATGCATCCTGGGTTGCCGCGGTGCTGATGAATATCTGCTTTTCCACGCTTGCCTGCATCCCGCTTTACTTCGCGGCGAAGCGGGTAAGTGGCGTCGGTCTCGCGGCCGGCGCCACCTGGCTCTGGGCCATCTTCCCGAACGCAATTCTGCTGAGCTTCGAGAGCCTTTGGGACGCTTCTCTCTCCGCGCTGCTGGGCGCGACGGTCCTGTGGGCGACGCTCAGGCTGGTGGAGAAAACGAGCGAACGCGACTGGACTGTCTATGGCCTTTTGTGGGGCGTCACCCTGATGGCCAATGCGGCGGTATTATCCCTGCTGCCTCTGCTGCTGGGTTGGGCGGCATATCGCAGCCGCCACTTATGGCGTAACGTCGCGCTCGTGTGCGGCATGATCGCCCTTTGCTGCGTTCCCTGGACCATCCGCAACTATCGCGTGATGCACGCATTCATCCCGCTGCGATCGATCCTCGGACTGCAGCTATGGGTAGGGAACAACCCGGACGCGCACGTCGTGTGGCTGGGCGAACAGCATCCGATTCACGATTCCGCCGAGCGCGCGCGCTATGTCGAGATGGGCGAACTCGCCTACATGTCGGAGAAAGAGCACAACGCCGTCAATTACATGCTGACCCATCCCGCGCATGAGGCGAGTCTGATTGCGGGGCGGTTCGTGATGTTCTGGTCGGGCGGTTCGCCGCATCCGATCGACGATTTCCTGCACAGCCGTTCGACCTGGTTTCGCTATGTGCTGATATTCAATCTCGCCGCCGCACTTGGCGCATTCTGCGGGATCGTGTTGCTTTTTCGACAGCGGAGTATTTACGCATTTCCGCTTGCAGCCGCCCCCGTAGTGTTTCCGTTCGCGTATTACCTCACGCTGGCATTCCCGCGCTACCGCCATCCGATCGACCCGACGCTGATGCTGCTGATGGCGGTGACGCTCTTTGAATGCGCACTTCAGGGGAAGAAACTCGCACAGCGAGGTCAGACTCGTCACTGAACTCAGGCAAATGAGAGACCGGCTCTGAATCGGCCTTAACTGCAGCCGCTCGTGCCGCCGCAGTTCTCGCACTTATAGCAACTCCCGTTGCGAGTCATCATGCCGCCGCATTCGGCGCACATCGGCGCATCGGTCGCCACCGCGGGGAACGGCAGCGTTGCTTGCGGGCTTGCCTCAGTGGGCCGCAGGACCGTCGTCTCCCCCGCTTCATTCGCAGCCGCATATTCGCCGCCCAGAAACTTCGCCGCCAGCCAGCGGAAAATGTAATCCGGGATCGACTTCGCATACGGGATCTGCGGGTTGCCCGTCCAGCCGCTCGGCTCAAACCGCACGTGGCCGAACTTATCCACGAGGAACTTCAGCGGCACGCCATACTGCAGGCAGTAGCTCACCGAAGTCGCGAAGCTGTCCATCAGCCCCGAAATCGTCGAACCCTCCTTCGCCATGGTGACGAAGATCTCGCCGGGCGTTCCGTCTTCGAACATGCCGACGGTGATGTAGCCCTCGTGGCCGCCGATCGAAAACTTGTGCGTGATGGATTGCCGCTCGTCCTGCAGCTTGCGCCGCACGGGCCGGTAAACAACTTTCTCCGCCACCGGAGCCGCAACCACTTCCTTCGACGCCGCGGCCGCCTTCTTCTCGGCCGTCTTGCCCGCGCCGCTGCTCATCGGCTGCACTTTCTTCGAATTGTCGCGATAGATGGCGACAGCCTTCAGCCCGAGGCGCCAGCTTTCGGTGTACGCCTCCATGATGTCTTCGGCCGTGGCTTCTTCGGGCATGTTGATGGTCTTCGAGATCGCCCCCGAAACGAAAGGCTGCACCGCGCCCATCATCTTGAGATGCCCCATGTAATGGATCGAGCGCGTGCCGTTCTGCGGACGGAAGCTGCAATCGAATACCCCGAGGTGTTCGTTCTTCAAGCCCGGCGCCCCTTCGATGGTCCCGGTGGAATCGATGTGGCTCACGATGGCTTCCACCTGTTCGGCCGAGTAGCCAAGCTTCACCAGCGCCGCCGGCACCGTGTTATTGACGATTTTGATCACGCCGCCGCCCACCAGCTTCTTGTACTTCACCAGCGCAAGGTCGGGCTCGATGCCCGTCGTGTCGCAATCCATCATGAAGCCGATGGTGCCGGTGGGCGCGATCACAGTCACCTGGCCGTTGCGGTATCCGGCGGTCTGGCCCAGGTCATACGCCTGATCCCAGCACTCCTTCGCGCCCGCAAACAGGTCGCTCGGAATATTGCGATGGTTGATACCGCGCACCGAATCGCGATGCATGCCGATCACTTCGAGAAACGGCTCTTCGTTCTTCTGATAGCCGGGGAACGGTCCAACCGCTTCCGCAATCCGCGCGCTCGTCAGGTAAGCCTGACCGCACATCACGGCGCTGATGGCGCCCGCGTAATCCCGGCCGCGATCGCTGTCATAAGGAATGCCGAACGACATCAGCAGCGCGCCCAGATTCGCGAATCCCAGGCCGAGCGGCCGGTAATCGTGCGAATTCCGCGCAATCATCTCCGTTGGATACGCCGCGCTGTCGACCAGGATCTCCTGCGCCACAATCAGCGTGTCCACCGCATGCCGGAAGGCTTCCACGTCGAACTGCCCGTTCGGCCCCACGAACTTCATCAGGTTCAGCGACGAGAGATTGCAGGCCGAATCGTCGAGGAACATGTATTCGGAACACGGGTTCGAGGCGTTGATGCGCGACGTGTTTTTGCAGGGATGCCAGCGATTAATGGTAGTGTCGAACTGCATGCCGGGATCGCCGCACTGCCAGGTAGCTTCGGCTATCTCCTTCATCAGTTCGCGGGCGCGAACCCGGTCTTTCTTCTCTCCGCTATGCACCGACTTGGTCCAGAACTCGCGGTCCTCGACCACGGCTTGCATGAACTCGTCCGTCGCGCGCACCGAATTGTTCGCGTTCTGAAAAAAGATCGAGCTGTAGGCGTCGCCGTCGAGCGAGGAATCGTAGCCGGCTTCGATCAGCGTGTGGGCCTTTTTCTCTTCCTTCGCTTTGCACCACACAAAGCGCTTGATATCCGGATGATCCACATTGAGGATCACCATCTTGGCGGCGCGCCGCGTCTTGCCGCCGGACTTGATGACGCCCGCAAAGGCGTCGAAGCCTTTCATGAAGGAGAGCGGTCCGCTGGCCCGTCCGCCACCCGAAAGGATGGCGTCTTCTTCGCGCAGACTCGAGAGGTTTGAGCCCGTGCCGCTGCCCCACTTGAACAGCATGCCCTCGGTCTTCGCCAGATCCAGAATCGATTCGAGCGAATCTTTCACCGAAACGATGAAGCAGGCAGAGCACTGCGGTTTGGCTTCGCTGGTGAGCTTTTTGACCTGATCCGCTGCGGTGTCGTAGAACCACCCATAACCGCGCGATTCCTTGACACCGACATTGAACCAGACCGGCGAATTGAAAGCCGCCTTCTGATGCAGCATCAGGTGCGCCAGTTCGTTGCGGAAGTTCTCGCCGTCGGCCGGGGTGGCGAAATAGCCGCCTTTCAAACCCCAGTTGGCGATGCTGTCAACGACCCGATGAACCAGTTCCGCCACGCTGCGCTCCCGCTCGGGCGAGCCCAGTTTGCCGTGAAAATATTTACTGGCGACGATGTTGGTTGCGGTCTGCGACCAGTCCGCCGGCACCTCGATGTCGCGCTGCTCGAAGATTACAGAGCCTTTGTCGTTACCGATGGTGGCGTTTCGAGTCTCCCACTGCACCTCGTCATAGGGCGTTTTGCCGGCCTCCAGACGGGCAGTGAAGTACTTCGGAAATTCAACTCCGGCTTGTTTGGACTGGGAAGAGCGCTCGACCTGCAACTCTTTTATTATCGCATTCGCGGTGGCTGACACGGGCATTTCTGACTCTCCTGCGTTTGTCGCGCATTTGCAATCTTGCCCCAACATGTTGGGCCTCGTCAATAGATATTTCCATATGATGTGCTCAGCCGGACAAAATTAATAATCGCCAGCACCCCGGGGAGGTGACAAGCCTTCGTGCGTTGCGACCCTTCCCCTTGCCTGGTCAATGGCCGGAGAATTGCCCTCCGGCTGGTGGGTTGAAAAACTCGCGCCGCTTATGCCAGCTTCCACGGAACCCCGAGCAGTCAGCGGTAATCGCGGGGCTCCAATACGTCAACGATCAAACACCCGGCTTCACAAGGGCTCGCTCCGGCAAAGGCTTTCGCTACCTCGACGCCAGCGGAAAATCCATCCGCGAAAGGGACGTACTCAACCGCATTCGTTCCCTGGTCATTCCGCCGGCATGGAAGAACGTCTGGATCTGCCCGGGCGCTTCCGGACATCTCCAGGCGGTCGGCTACGATGCGCGTGGACGAAAACAATACCGTTATCATCCGTCTTACCGGGCGCTTCGTAATCTGACCAAATTCCATTGCATGCCCCAGGCGGTTGAAGCCATTCAGACCGCGCGCAAGCGTATCCGCCAGCACCTGTCGTTGCCCGGAATGCCGCGCGAAAAAGTTCTGGCGGCTCTTATACGCCTGCTCGATATCACCGGCATTCGCATCGGCAACGAGGAATCCGCCACCGAAAACAAGACCTTCGGTCTCACCACTCTGCAAAATCGTCACGTTGAGATCGAGGGCGCCACCCTGGTTTTCCGCTTCACCGGCAAAAGCGGCGTGCCGCACGAATTGAAGATCTCCGACCGCCGTCTCGCCCATATCGTCCGCCAGTGCCACGATCTGCCCGGCCACAAGCTCTTCGAATATGTGGACGAGAATGGCGAATTGCGCGGCGTCTCTTCCACCGATGTGAACGGTTATCTGGCCGAGCTCACCGGACACAACCTGACCGCCAAGGATTTCCGCACCTGGGCGGGCACCGTCGAGTGCGCCGTCGCGCTTCGAGATCTGGGCGAGTTCACCTCCGAGACCGAAGGCAAGCGAAACGTCGTCGCGGCCATCAAAAGCGCGGCTCAGCTCCTCGGCAACCGCGCCGCAACCTGCCGCGTGTATTACGTGCATCCGGCCGTGCCGGAGGCCTATCTCGCCGGCGAGCTTCTCCCGGCCATGCAGCGCGTATCAGGCAATCCCGAACCCGAAGCGGAAACCTGGCTCAGCCCCGAAGAACAAGCGGTCCTTGCCATCATCAAGCGGTATCGGGTCGATCTCCAGCAGAGCGTCGGCGCGGTCAGTCAGTGCGCGTAAACCGCCGATTCAACCGGCCTGGGTCGCCGGATCCAGCAGTTCGTTTATTCTATCCGCGCTCAACCCGCTCTGCTCGATCGCGACTTCACGCACCGTTCGCCCGGTCAGGTAAGCGTTCTTGACCAGCGTGGCCGCGTTCTCATAGCCGATATCCGGCACCAGCGCCGTCCCCATCGCCAGCGATTGCTCGACGAATCCCGATGCGCGTTCGCGATCGGCCTCGAGGCCGGCCACCAGATGATGGGCGAAATTCCGCACCGCCGCCGCCAGAATCTGGATCGATTCGATCAGATCGTAGGCCATCACCGGCATCATCACGTTCAGTTCAAAGTTTCCGGCCGCCCCGCACGACGCGATTGCCGCGTCATACCCGATTACCTGCGCGCAAACCATCAGCAGGCTTTCGGCGATTACTGGATTCACCTTTCCCGGCATAATGCTCGATCCGGGCTGCACGGCCGCCAGCTTCAACTCCCCGATCCCGCAGCGCGGCCCCGACCCCATCCAGCGAAGATCGTTCGCGATCTTGGTCAACGCCACCGCGCACCCACGCAGCGCGCCACTGAAAAATACCAGCGCATCCTTCGACCCCTGCGCCTCGAAATGATTCTTCGCTTCGACGAAATGCAGACCGGTGATGCGCCCGATTTCGGCAATTGTCTCGGCTGCGAAACCGGCAGGCGCGTTCAAACCGGTGCCCACCGCCGTCCCACCCAACGGAAGTTCCTTCAGCCCTTCCATGGCGCAGCTGATCCGCTCCACCATGTTTCGCACCTGCTGCGCATAGCCGCCGAACTCCTGGCCCATGCGCATGGGTACGGCGTCCTGCAGATGCGTGCGCCCGATCTTGATCACGTCGTGAAACTCCCGCGACTTCCGTTCGAGTTCGCGCCCGAGCAGGTCCAGCGCCGGCAACAGGCGATGCGTCGCGGTCTCAAACGCGGCCACGTGCATGGCTGACGGAAACACATCGTTGCTCGACTGGCCGCGGTTCACGTGGTCGTTCGGATGCACCTCCCCATCGATGGCGGCCGCCGCCAGGTGCGCGATCACCTCGTTGGCGTTCATGTTGGTTGAAGTGCCGCTCCCGGTCTGGAAAACGTCGACCACGAACTGCGCGTCGTGCCTGCCCTCCACCACTTCCATCGCCGCACGCTCAATAGCGTTCGCCATCGCCAGATCCACCCACCCGTGCACTCCATTCACATGCGCCGCCGCAGCCTTGATGATCCCCAGAGCGCGGATAAACGGCCGCTGCAATCGCAACCCGGAGATCGGAAAATTCTCGATGGCGCGGGCCGTCTGCGCCCCGTAGAGCGCATCCGCCGGAACGGCCATAGCGCCCATGCTGTCGTGTTCGATCCGCGTCTTGCTCTCCAAACCTGGTTCTTCGCTCATCCGCCGTGTTCTCCTGTAATGAGACTATGCACGAGAATCGCCTGATTCAAGAGAAAAGTCCGTATCTTCTCCAACACGCCCATAATCCGGTCGATTGGTACCCCTGGGGTGAGGAGGCGTTCGAAAAAGCACGCCGCGAAGACAAACCGATCTTTCTCTCGATCGGCTATTCGACCTGCCACTGGTGCCATGTGATGGAGCGCGAGTCTTTCGAGAACGAGGCCATCGCCGCCCTGGTGAATCGCTGGTTCGTCCCCATCAAAGTGGATCGCGAGGAGCGGCCGGATATCGACCGCATCTACATGGCCTACGTGCAGGCCACCACTGGCGGCGGGGGTTGGCCGATGTCGGTCTGGCTTACGCCGGATTTAAAACCTTTCGTAGGCGGTACCTATTTCCCTCCTGAGAACAAGTACGGGCGCGCCGGCTTTCCCCTGGTCCTCGAACGGATCGCCGAGGCGTGGCAAAAGGACCGCGCGAAGATTCTCGAAACCAGTTCGGGCGTGATGGAACAATTGCGCCGGCAGGCGGGCACTGTGGCATCGGGCGCCGATCGCCCCGACCCGTCGCTCGCCGATAGCGCGTACAATCAGTTTCGCCGCTCCTTCGATTCGAAGCTGGGAGGCTTCGGTTCCGCGCCGAAATTTCCGCGGCCCTCGGTGCATAACTTTCTGCTGCGCTACTGGAAGCGAACGGGCCGCGACGACGCCCGCGACATGGTTGTCGAGACTCTGCTCGCCATGGAAAAAGGTGGGATGCACGATCAGCTCGGCGGTGGGTTTCATCGCTATTCGGTGGATGAATTCTGGTTCGTTCCGCACTTCGAAAAGATGCTCTACGATCAGGCGCAGCTGGTGGTCTCCTGTCTCGAAGCCTTCCAGATCTCGCAGGAGCCAACGCTGGCAAAAGCGGCCAGGCGCACGCTCGATTACGTGATGCGCGATATGACCGCGCCGGGCGGAGGATTTTATTCCGCCGAGGATGCCGACAGCGCAGTCGACAAGGACCAGCCGCATGCAAAAAGCGAAGGCGCGTTTTACATCTGGTCCATGCGTGAGGTGGTGGATCTTCTCGGCAAAGGGCGCGCCGCGCGATTTGCCGCGGCTTACGGAATGGAACCTGACGGCAATGTGGCGAACGATCCGCACCACGAGTTCACCGGCAGGAACATCCTTTTCCAGGCGCCGGGCTTTGAAAACTTCACAGATCGCGAAGCCGAGCGCATTTTGTTTGAAGCCCGGGAGAAGCGCCCGCGCCCGCATCTCGACGACAAAATTCTGACCGCGTGGAACGGGTTGATGATTTCCGCCTTCGCCAAAGCGACCGCCATTCTCGACGAACCCCGTTACGCCGAGGCGGCAAAGCGAGCCGCGGATTTCGTACTCTCCACGCTGCGCCGCCCCGACGGCACGCTCCTCCGCCGCTTCCGCGCAGGCGACGCCGCCATCGACGGGATGCTCGACGATTACGCATTCCTCGCCCAGGGCTTGATCGATCTCTACGAATCCACCTTCGATTTCGGTTATCTCGAAGCCGCAATCGCGATTACGGAAAAACAGCGTGAATTGCTCGAAGACGAAGCCGGGGGCTTCTTCTCTTCTGCCCACGAAGACGCCTCGCGTCTCATGCGCATCAAAGACGATTACGATGGCGCCGAGCCCTCCGGCAACTCCATCGCCCTGCTCAATCTGCTGCGGCTCCATCGCATCATCGGCCGCTCCGAATTCGAATCCTCCGCGCGCAGGCTGATCGCAGCGTTTCAGGCCAAACTCGCCGCAGCTCCATTCGGATTGCCCCAAATGTTGGCGGCGTGCGAATTCGACCTCGCGCCGCCCCGCGAAATCGTGATCGCCGGCGACACATCCAGCCCGCTCGCGCAGATGGTCTGGAAGAACTTCGATCCCAACCGTATCCTGCTTCATGCCGGTCCGGAGATCGCCGCGTACCAGCCGGCCATCGCGGCGATGCACGCGCGCGGCGGCGAAACCGCCGTTTATGTTTGCGAAAACTTCACCTGCCACGCACCCGCCGTTACCGAAAACGATCTCGCCGGATTGCTAAGATAAGCTTTTATCTCACCCCCAAACAAAAGAGGAGAATCCAATGGAGCGCGCAGGAGCCACTACGTTGATGGGAAACCCCATGACCCTGGTCGGGCCGGAACTGAAGGCCGGGGAGAAGGCGCCGGATTTCACCGCACTGGATAACGGACTGAAGCCGGTGCATCTGAGCGATACCGGGCACAACACCCGGATCTTCAGCGTCGTTCCTTCGCTCGACACGCCCGTGTGCGACGCCCAGACAAAGCGTTTCAACGAGGAAGCCGGCAAGCTGAAAGACGTCGATATTTACACCGTCAGTATGGATCTGCCATTTGCGCAGAAGCGCTTCTGCAACTCCTTCGCGCTGGATAACGTAAAGATGCTTTCAGACCACCGGGACGCGTCGTTCGGCTCGGCCTATGGAACGCTCATCAAGGAATTGCGTATTCTGAGCCGCGCCATTTTCGTGGTAGGCGCCGACGACAAGCTCAAATATGTGGAATATGTGCCCGAGGTGTCCCAGCACCCGAATTACGAGGCCGCGCTGGCCGCGGCCAGGAGCTGATGGCGGCGGGCATTCCCGCCCGCGCCCCCGGTGGTGAAATCGCCCGGTATCGAAATCAGTGGCGCATCCGTCTTATTCAAACGGATGCTGGCCCGGCTGCGTCAAAGCCGTCTGGTGCATGGCGGCCTGATCGTCGGGGCCGGAATCCTGCTCGGGAACGTCACCGGGTTTTTTCGCGTCGCCGTCACCGCTTATCTGCTGGGCACTCACGGGCGCGCCGACGAGCTGGCCGTCGCGATGGGTCCGCTCGACACCCTCAACTCCGTCGTCGTGAACACCATGCTGTTCGCGTTCGTACCCATGCTGCTGTTGCGGCAGGAAGGCGAACGCGCCGCATTGTTCGCGCGGGCGGCACGCGTTTTCTTTGCCATTCTGGCTGCCCTGAGCGCCGCCACGGCGCTCTTCGCGCCATGGTTGATCGCGATCCTCGGTCCGGGCCTGGCCTCGCCTGAACGCGCTCAGGCAGCCGCGCTGCTGCGTCTTCTCGCCCCGGCCACGCTGTTCGGGGGAGGCGCCGCCATCTACTCCGCGTTGCTCTACACCGAGCGGCGCTTCATCGTTCCCGGGCTTTATCAGACCTGCCTCAACGGAGGCACCATCGCGGGCGCGCTGTTATTGCGGAATATGCTCGGAACCCGGGGTTTTGCAATTGGCTACTCAGCCGGTGCACTCATGCAGTTGCTTCTGACCTGGTGGTTCAGTCGCGATCTCCGCGGCGCCCCGCGCACGGCATTCGAACTCCCCCTGAGCGGCGTCCTGGCCAAACCCGGCATGTTTGTAACCTACGCCGGACTGATCGCGGGCAACCTGATCGTCACCCGCATTTTCGCCACGCATGCCGGCGTCGGCATGGCTGCGGCATTCGATTACTGCATGCGCTGCGTGAGCGTGGTGATTGCCTATCTCGTGTATCCGGTGGCCAGTTCGCTGGTGCCCGAAATTGCGCGACTTCGGGGTCTCAACGAAACGCCCAGAGCTTACTGGCTCATCGACCGCAGCACAGCTCTCATGGGCGCGGCGGCGGCGCTTTCCTGCGCCGTCGGTTTGCTGTTGCGCACTCCCGTAATCGCGTTACTGTTTCAACGGGGTAGTTTTACGGCCGAATCCACGCGTCTGGTTTCGGGCGTATTCCTGGGCTTCGCGCCAAGTTTGATCGGCTGGGCTCTGCTGGATCTCATTGCACGCTGTTTCTTCGCGCTCGACCGGCCCCGGCTACCGCTGGCCGCCGCGTTTATTCCGATATCGATCAACATCGCCGTCAGCTCGGTCCTGCTGTCGCACGGGCTGCTGAGGAATCCGGCGATGCTCGGCATGGGTGCATCGCTGGGATTGCTGGCGGGATTCGCGGCGTTGTTCGCCATGATTCATCTTCGACGCAACACCGCGCAACTCGAGCCCTCGCTCGTGGAAGCGGGTTAGCAGGGCCGATTGCCAATCCGCCGCAGGCTACCAACCCGCCTTACAAGGTCAAAGACTATGCGTTCGCGGTCGACGACTGCATGCGCGCGGCGTACCCACGGATGCGTTCCGCAACCGCTTTGACCCTCTCGATGCCCACCGGCGCATTAAGACAAACATGCTCCAGGTTCTTGAACGCGCCCGGCCCGATCATAGCCCTCAAATCTGCCAGAAACGGTTCGATCTTGGCAAACACAATCACGTGTTCTCCGTTTGCCGCATCGAACATGTTCGCGTCGATGGCGCCGTTCACCACAAACGAACAGGCCATATCCCAATAGGAGCTCACCATACGAATATGGGCGCTGTCAGGGCCCATCATGGCGCCCATATACTCCTGAGCCGACGTCGGGTTGAAGCCAAACCAGAAATTCCGCGCCTCGCGCATGGTCGCTTCGCGGCGGAGTTCATACAACTTCAAAATCAAATTCGCGCTATCTACAGGTGTTGTTGCCATTTTGTAAAGTTATCCTCTTTCGTGGAGTATTCAATTGCGGACCGACCGCAATGTGATGCCCGGCCGGTCATTTCAGATTCGGATCTGTATGCTTGAATTTATCAGGTGATCGGCAACCCTCCCTCCCTCGCCGCATTCTTCGACATCTGGCGGCTCCATACCGGCGAGTTTCTGAGATACGAAGGCGACCTCGCGGCGAGCCATTTGACGTACGAAGCCACGGGCAGATTCGCATCGTCGTTTGCGCGGCGTCTGCGCGCATCGGGAATTGCGCGCGGCGAGCGTGTTCTGTTCTGGAGCGAGAATCGCCCGGAATGGGTGGTCGCGCTCTGGGGATGTCTGCTCGAAGGCGTGATCGCCGTGCCCATCGATTTTCGTTCTTCCGCCAGAATCGTCGAACGCATCGCGGCCATTGTCGGCGCGCGGGCGCTGCTGATCGGCGAAGCGCTGGAAGCGCCGGCCGGGCTCGCATGCCCGGTGTGGCCGATCCGCGAGGTGATCACGGACGCCGCGGCGGACCTGGCTTCATTCACACCCGCCGCGCAGGATGAAACGGCCGAGATCCTCTTTACCTCCGGCGCGACCGGCGATCCGAAAGGCGTCACGATCACCCACCGCAACATCCTCGCAAATCTGAAGCCCATCGACGAAGGCATCGCACAATACCGCAAATATATGGGGCCGTTCGCGCCCATCCGCTTCCTGAACATGCTGCCGCTGAGCCATATGTTCGGGCAAACCATGGCCGCATTCATCCCCGCGATCATTGCGGGAGAAGTGTTTTTCATGCCCGGCTACAGCCCGCGCGATGCGGCCCATCTCATCCGCAGGCGGCGCATCTCCGTGCTGGTTTGCGTCCCGCAGATGCTCGATCTGTTGCGCGATTACATCGTGCAGGCCGTGCCCGAAGCCAAAGACGCGGCTCGCAGCGGCAAATGGTATTGGAAGTGGTGGCAGTATCGCCGCGTGCATCGGCGCTTCGGCTGGAAGTTCTGGAGCTTCGTGGTCGGTGCGGCGCCGCTCGATCCCGCGCTCGAAGAATTCTGGGGCAAGCTGGGGTATGTCGTCATTCAGGGTTACGGGCTCACCGAGACCGCGCCGGTAGCCACGCTGAATCATCCGTTTGATTCGCGCCGCGGCACGGTTGGAAAGGCCATCGGGGGTGTCGAAATCAGAATCGCGCCCGATGGCGAAGTTCTGCTGCGCGGCGAAAACATCACCCCCGGCTACTACGGCGAAGGCAGCCTGCGCGATGCCGAAGGCTGGCTGCATACCGGCGATATCGGCGAATTGGACCCGGAAAAGCGCCTCAAAATCCTCGGACGTAAAAAAGAGATGATCGTTTCGCCGGACGGGCTCAATGTCTTTCCCGAAGACGTGGAACGGGTTTTAAATTCGATCCAGGGTGTCCGCGAATCGGCGGTCGTCCCGGCGAAACAGGGCGCGCGCGAGCAGGTACACGCGGTGCTCGTGCTTGATCCAGACGCCAACGCCGAGGCCATCGTCAGCCAGGCCAACGAGCGGCTGGAACCGCACCAGCGCATCCGCGGTTTCTCGATATGGCCGCAGCCTTCGCTGCCTCGCACCTCCGGAACGAACAAGCTCAAGCGCGTCGAGATTGCCCATGGCGCGGGCGGATCGACCGGCGGCGCGTCCGCCGAGGGCGAGAACACGGTTGCGGACATCGTGCGCAAGTTCGCGAGTGGCCGTAAGATCGACGCCAACACTTCGCTCGATGACCTTGCGCTCAGTTCCCTCGATCGCATCCAGTTGATGATGGATCTGGAACAGAGGACCGGCGCGGCCATCGACGAAACGCAGTTCGCCGGTGCGCGCACAGTGGGCGATCTGGCGCGCGTCAAGCCCGCCGCCGCCGAGGAGACATTCGAGTTTCCCGAATGGAATCGCACTGCGCCCGCGCGTTGGGTGCGCCGCCTTGCGCTGCCGCTGATTCTGCCGCTGGCGCGCCTGTTCGCATGGATCAAAGTAGAAGGGCTCGAGAATCTCCATGGCATCGAACCGCCCGTCATCTTCGCGTCGAATCATCAAAGTCATTTCGACGTGCCGGCGATATTCCGGGCGCTGCCCGCGAAGTGGCGATACCGCACCGCGCCCGCCATGGCGAAGGAATTCTTCGACGCGCACTTTCATCCGCGGTCTTATCCGTGGCACAACCGTTTCACCAGCGGCTTGAATTACTTTCTGGCGTGTCTGGTCTTCAATACTTTTCCCTTGCCGCAGCGCGAGTCCGGCACGCGCGAAGCACTGCGATATACGGGCGATCTGGCCGCCGATGGCAACTGTATTCTTATTTTTCCGGAAGGAAAGCGGACCAACGCGGGCGAACTGCTTCCCTTCCAGCCCGGCGTCGGCATGCTGGCATCGCGTCTCCATCTCCCGGTGGTTCCAGTGCGTCTGGTGGGGCTTGAACGGGTCCTGCACAAAGACGCAAAATTCCCCACGCCCGGCCGCGCGCGCGTGAAGTTCGGCCCCGCTCTGCGCCTCGAAGGCGACGACTACGCGGCATTGGCGGCGAAAATCGAAGACGCCGTGCGCGCGTTAGAATAAAACAGAGCGTCACCCAAATGTTTTCCGCCGCGGTTATAGTATTACTCGCCGCCATCCTTCTTCTCAACCTCTTCCTGCTCATGCGCGTGCTCGCGCACGATTCATTCGAAGGCCGCTTGCGCGACGATCTCGCGCGCGAGCGTCAGCGCCAGAGCGAAGAGAGCCGCGGGCTGCGCGAGGAGATCGCGGCAAGCATCCAGCGCTTTTCCCTGCAGTCCGAACAGCGTACCGAATCGCTGCGAGCCGCAATGACGCAACAGCTCGAAGCCATTCGCGGAGTGGTCGGTCAGCGCCTGCATTCGCTGCAGAGCGATAACGCGGCGAAGCTCGAACAGATGCGCCAGACAGTGGACGAGAAGTTGCAGTCGACGCTCGAAACAAGGCTGGGCGAATCCTTCAGACTTGTAAGCGAACGTCTGGAGCAGGTGCACAAAGGTCTGGGCGAGATGCAGAATCTGGCGTCCGGGGTGGGCGACCTGAAACGCGTACTCACCAACGTCACCACGCGCGGCGCATGGGGCGAAGTGCAGCTGGAAAACCTGCTGGCGCAGATCCTCGCACCGGAGCAGTATGAGCGCGACGTTGCCACCACGGGCACCAGCGAGCGCGTGGAGTTCGCTATCAAGCTGCCCGGCAATGGCGCCGATCCGGTCTGGCTTCCCATCGACGCCAAGTTCCCCATGGAAACCTATCAGCGCCTCGCCCGCGCGTCCGAGTTGGGCGATGTGGAAGCGGTCGAAAACAGCGCGCGTGAGCTCGAGACCGTGGTGCGCGCCTGCGCCCGAACCTTCAGCGGAAAATATCTCGCGCCGCCGCGCACCACGGATTTCGGCATTCTCTTTCTGGCGACCGAGGGTCTTTATGCGGAGGCGCTGCGCCGTCCCGGTCTGGCGGAATCGCTGCAGGCCGATTTTCGCGTGGTGATCGCCGGGCCCACCACCTTCGCCGCGCTGTTGAACAGCTTGCAGATGGGCTTCCGCACGCTGGCTATCCAGCAGCGTTCGGGCGAAGTCTGGAAACTGCTGGGCGACGTGAAATCGCAGTTCGGCAAGTATTCGCAGGTGCTCGCCACCATTCGCAAACGCCTCGACCAGGCCACGCAGACCGTGGACGACGCGGCCGTGCGCACGCGCGCCATCGAACGTCAGTTGAAGAAGGTCGAGGCGGCGGACGAATCCGAAGCTTCCGGCATGCTGCGTCTGATCGCCGTCAACGACGGCGATTAGCAGCCGCGGCCGGCAAGTAAAATAGCTGGCTGAGGAAACGAATGAATCGCAGAACGATCGTACATTCCGCTGTGGTTGCAGCCGCAGCAGCAGCCACGTCGCGCATCGCGGGAGCCGCGGAAGGCGATGCCAAAGAGATCGCCATCTTCGTGGATCACTGGAAAAAATCGAAGGATCTCACCCTGGCCGTAGCCGAGGCGATGCCCGCCGGGGACTACGCTTACAAGCCTTTCGCCGACGCTCGCACGTTTGGCGGCGAATTACAACATCTGGGACAGGCGGAAGCATTTTATCTTGGCCGTCTGGGCAAAGGAAATGCCCCGGCTGCGCCAAAAAACGATACGAGTAAAGACGCTACCGTCAAATACCTGTCTGCGGTCTACGATTGGGCCATTGGGGTGGTGGGTCAACTGAACGATGCCGACCTTACGAAATCGTTCGGTGGCCGAGGCCCTTCCATGAACGGTTTGGAACTGCTTTATCAGGCCATGATCCATACGGCACATACTCGCGGCTACGCCGAAATGTATCTGCGTAACAAGGGAGTCGTGCCGCCCGAGTACTCGGTCTGATTTTCCCCCCCGCGGACGCGGCCCGGAAAGCGTTCCGAGCCGCGTGCAACAGTCGATTCCCGGGGAAATTTACTGGCCGAATTCCAGCTTCATCGTCGACCCGGCCAGAGCGATGGAGTTAATGTTATCCATGCCGTTCTGGTTGGTGGTCTCGACGGCCGTATGATCGAATTTCGCGGCGTTGTTCTCGATCTTCACCGGCACGGTAACGGACTTCGAGTTCTGCACATCCTGGAACACAGCCTGGGAGCCTTCGACTTTAAGCCTGTATTCTCCAGGTTTGAGCTCAGTGTTGCCCGCCATCGCCGGCGAGCTGAGAAATACGTCAAAGGATCTGGCGCTGGCTACGCCGATGCTGCAGAGAGTCAATGCTCCGGCAATCAGTAACGACTTGGTGGTCATGGTTTTCAAATTCTCCTTACAACCCATAAGACGGCCTGGAGGCGGCCCCGTTACCCGCATAAATGTAAGACTCTGTCAATCGGTTCTTGTAGGATTTGTCACGCTATTAGCGTGTTTTTGGCTGGTTGCGCGATACTTCCATGTAACCGTTCAACTATGGACAGCCGTCAGCGCGGCAATGCTTCTTGCGCCCTATTGGACGTTTGGATTCGGGCTCGAAAAGTGGCTGCGAGCGAGGGAAAGCAGCGCGATTGAAATGATCACCTTCGTCGCTTACCTCTCATCTTCTTATCTCGTTTCCGCGTTACCGCAAGGTCAGTTTCGCTGGGATATGTTCCTCGGCATGGCCGCGGCGGTTTGCGCGACATTGCTCTTATTGAAGTACGCGCGGCCGGAGCCCGGCTGGTGCGACTGGCTGGCGCTGGCGATACTCGGTGTCTGCGTCGACCTGCATTTCTTCGATCGCGCATGGCCGGTCGCGGGACTGAGCGGATTACCAAAGTTGCTGTTTGTCGACGCCGCACTCTACGGCTATCTCGTGGTGCGTCCCATTGGCGGAGTCGGCTTCGATTTCAGGCCGCGCCGCTCCGACCTCATCGTTGGGCTACGCGAGTTCCTCTACTTCACGCCGATCGCGATCGCACTCGGTTTCGCGCTCGGATTCCTGCACTTCCATCCGATCCCCGGCAGCATGCTCCAGTTCGCCGCGGGCTGGCTGTTCACTCTGTTCTTCGTTGCCATGCCGGAGGAATTGTTCTTTCGCGGCTTGATGTTGAATATGCTGGAACGCCGCGTGGGCGTGAAGCGCGCGCTGGCGATCACGTCGGTTCTATTCGGCCTCGCCCATTTCAACAAGCGCACGGCATTCTTCAACTGGCGCTATGTGATTCTGGCGGCAATTGCGGGTGTTTTCTACGGACGCGCATGGTTGGCAAAACGACGATTGCTGGCCTCGTGTGTCACTCACTCCACAGTCGACACGGTGTGGTCGATCTGGTTGCGCTGAATCTCCGGCGAGTGCCGGTTTACTTTTGCCACAATGGCGGGGTAAACTTGGGGTATGTTGGTGAATAGTCTACAAACCGCATGATTCCAGGCCGCAACTTCCCGCCTCGCAAGTCCAATCGCCGCGAAAACGTAAACGAATCGATCCGTGCCAGAGAAGTCCGGGCGGTGTTCCCCGATGGAACCGCCGAGGTTATGCCCACGTCCGCGGCTCTCCGCCGAGCCCAGGAATTGGGACTCGATCTGGTCGTCGTCTCTCCCACGGCAGTGCCG
>CAWBIS010000153.1:0-4548 GCA_963788485.1 Terriglobia bacterium | reverse complement strand
TCTGGCAGTGTCCAATCCATATTGGAATCCGAGACCGGTGGAACGCGACGGGGTGCGCGAGATGCTGCAGAAAGCATACGCAGGCCGGGAACCGTAACGAGAGAGCCGGAAAATTCCGCCGGGCCACCTTATGGCTGACGCATTGTCCAAACCCGACGCACGCGTCTGGCGAACGCGGCCGCGAGCCCCGATGCCCGGCGCGAAGCTTGGACCCCTGGACGACATCCCCGACGGCGATGCCCGCGAGTATATATTCGGGCGCGGCACCACCGTCTTTTCCATGTTTGTGGTGCGCCGCGGCAATCAGGTGTACGGATATCTCAACCTCTGTCCGCACTATTCTTCGCGCCTGAACGGCCGAGAAACACAGTTCCTCAACAGCGATCGCACGCGCATCCAATGCACCGCGCATTTCGCGGAATTCCGGATAGAAGACGGATTCGGGGTAGATGGCGCAGCCGAGGGCTGCTGGCTCGATCCGGTTCCGGTGCATATCGAAGATGGCATGATCGTCATCAGCAACGTATGACGGAGTTCTACGAAATCGACGATCTCCCGGTTCGCCCGGACAGAGTCGTCTCCATTCGCGACGTATTCGGAGTGGATACGCCGGACGTGGCGCCTGCATTCACGATGCGCACGGCCTATGTGCCGGACTGCGATCCGGCGTATCGATTCGACCCGGCGACCACGATCGCCATTCTTGCCGGCTTCGCCGAAAGCCGCAAAGTGCTGGTGCAGGGCCGCCACGGCTCGGGCAAGTCGACCCATATCGAACAAGTCGCGGCGCGCCTGAACTGGCCCTGCGTGCGCGTGAATCTGGACAGCCATATCAGCAGGATCGATCTCATCGGCAAAGACGCTATTGTGCTGCGCGACGGGAAGCAGGTCACCGAGTATCGCGAGGGAATCCTGCCGTGGGCTTATCAGCGCCCGGTAGCGCTGGTGTTCGACGAATACGACGCCGGGCGGCCGGACGTGATGTTCGTGATCCAGCGCGCGCTCGAAGCCGAGGGGCGCCTTACGATTCTGGATCAGAACCGGGTGCTGCGGCCGCACGCCTCATTCCGGATGTTTGCCACGGCGAACACCGTCGGGCTGGGCGATGCCTCGGGGCTGTATCACGGCACCCAGCAGCTGAACCAGGCGCAACTGGATCGCTGGAACATGATTGTGCGGCTCGATTACCTCCCGGCTGAAGAAGAGGCCGCTGTGGTGCGGGCGCGTGCGCCGTGGATGGAGAGTGAAGAAGGCGCGCGCATCATTCTGCAGATGGTGCGGATGGCCGGGTTGACGCGTGCGGGCTTTGAAGCGGGAGACGTATCGACGCTGATGTCGCCGCGGACGGTCATCTGTTGGGCGGAGAATTATCGCTTGTTCGGCGATCTCGAGTTTGCATTCGAGGCGGCATTTCTCAATCGCTGCGATGAAGCGGAACGGCCCACAGTCGCGGAGTACTACCAGCGGGCCACGGGCCGGACGCTGAACCCGTCGGGCACTCGTCCCTGGCGAAGACGAACCGATGCAGAGTGAAATCGCGATATACTTCGGTCGTTATGGGTGCGGTGATAACGGGTGCGGTGATACCGGTTCCGGCGCAGGTTTTCGCGGTGGCGGACACGCACGGCCGGGCGTTCCGTCCCGGTAACCGGCTTCTCGCGCACAGTACCGATGCGGGTTGGGGACCGCTTTATGCGGCTTTGATCGAAGAGGCTCCGTTCGAAGCCACGGAACAGGGGGTTCGGCATCCTTCGTTTATTTATCACGTGAGCCGGCCGACAGAGGTGACGCGCCGGATTGACACTGGCAAGCCCGAACGGGCGTTGATCGGTCCGCGCTGCATTACCCTGACGCCAGGACGGCCGTCGGCATGGTGGTCGCATAATGGCCGGCCCGAGATTTTGCAGGTGTACGTGCATCGTGATTTGTTTGCGACGGCGGCGGCCGAGATGTTCGGGTGCGATCCGGCAAGGGCCGATGTATCGCCGCGCTTTGCCATTTCCGATCCTCTGCTCGAACAACTATCGCTCGCCGTAATCTCGGCCCTGCGCGATGGCGATCGCAGCGACACGTTGTATGTACAGTCCCTCGCTCAAATGATCGCCGCGCATCTGGCGCGCATGCATTCCAATTTCTCGAAACCGGCGCGCTCGCCGGTTCCGGCCATTGCCAATTGGAAGATGCGCCGGCTGAAGGAGTTCATTGAGAGCAATCTGGACCAGAACCTCAGCCTGACGGCGCTGGCGCGCGAGATCGGCATCAGTTCCCTTTATCTGCCGCGCGCTTTCAAGAACGCTTTCGGCCAATCGCCGCATCAATATGTGCTGTCGCGCAGGATTGAGCGTGCGAAGGAACTGCTCCGCAACGCGGAGCTGAGCATAGCGGATATTTCCGCGGCGACCGGTTTCTCTTCTCAAAGCCATCTCTCGGACTGGTTTTCCAGAAGCGTCGGTGTGACTCCATCGGTTTATCGAGGGCAGAAGCAGTGATCTGTCGGTGACACAGTGCCTGCCTCGCGAAATTTTTCTTCGGCGGGGCGGGGTCGATACTCCGGCTCTATCCGAACAGGAGTCATTGGCCACCAACGGCGTTAAGCGAACTCCACCGCTGCTTCAAACATACCGCGGGATTGGTGATCTTTTATTGGAACGGTGCCTTTCTATGGCGGATCGAATCCGATTGCCGGTTCGCTCAGGGAATCACGAGCGTCGCGCTCCGTTTGGGCGTCTCTCCAACCGGAATGCGAGCTATCTCTTTGAACGTCTTCGTGTCGATTGCGGACACCGAGTTGGACCCGGCGTTGGAGATGTAGACGACCTTGCTGTCGGGCGTGAAGGTCAGCCAGTCCGGAACGTCTCCGATAACAGTGTGCCCGAGCAGTTTAAGATCCGGCAGCGAATAAATGAAGACAGCGCCGGCTACTGAGCTGTTGACCCAGAGCGTCTTGTTGTCCGGAGCGACAGCAATCCCGTGCGCGGGAGCGCCGCTCTGCATCCCAACCAGACTGATGGGTTCACCCGGCAGCATGATGGTCTTCACCGACTCGCGAGTCTTGAAATCCACAACTTCGAACCCGTGGAGGTCACTCTCCTGAACGAACATCCGGCTCGTCAGGCCGTCAGGTCCCTTTTCAAAAGCTACGGGACGCACGCCGCGCTTGAAATGAAAGTCCCACAGCGGCTCCAGTGTCTTTACATCAATAATGGTGATGATTTTGCCGGCTACCGAAGAGGCCGCGATGTACTTGCCATCGGGAGTCAGATAGGCGTAGTGAACGGCGCCTTTGACGGGGATTGTCTTGATTCTTTTCATCGACGCAGTGTCGATAACGTCCACGCCCCCCGGCGACTGCGCGATAGCCACGAAGACCAGCTTCCCGTCGGGGCTCGTCGAGATACTGTTCGGCCGGCCGGTGAGCGGCACCTTACCTACAATATTGCCGGTCGCCCGCTCAACGAAATCCAGTGTCCGCTCACCCTCGCAGCTGAAGTAGATCATTTTTGCATCACGAGAGAAGTCAACCCCGCTCGGGATCTCAATGCCTTTGATCTCCTCCACGACTTTGTTGGTTGCCGGATCGATTACATGGACCCGGTCACCGGCGGCGTTGGTGATGTAAATGCGAACCGAACTCGCGTACAGGGGCAACGCGAGGAGCAGTCCAAAGTACTTCAACACGACTGAACGATTTCTGAATAGCTTCCTCATGGTTACGTCTCCTCAACCGGCTCTTTAAATAAGTCCAACTCGGCCCCCACTGCTCAATAAGGGAATCTCAGATTCGGGAACCTCGGGTGGAGGGTCTTCGGCACACTGTCACCGCGATGGCAGGTGTAACAGGTCATGTTTCCGTTTCCCAGACTCACATTGAGCCCTTCCGTCATCTGCATCATCTCGCGCGCCTTCAGCTTCATTGGCTTCACGTCGCTTGAGAAATCGGCTGCGGTATGACAGAAGGTGCAATCTTCGCGCAAAGAAATATTGAAGAACCGCATGGTGTCCATGAGGTGTTCACCTGATTTCAGAACCTTCAGGTTTGTGTACTCCGCGGCGGGCTTTTGGCGCACCCAGGCGGCTAACACCTGCCAGTCCGGATCGTCTTGCGATGCGAACTGGTGGCCTCCGGAGTGAAAAACATCCCCGCCGGCCTCCGGCGCAAGCGGATGCATCAGAAGGTGGCTCGACGTCGGATTGCCTGGAGACACCAGTCGCGAGGCTGCGGCGAAGTTACGCTCGGTTTGCTCTTCAGTCCAGGCGGTCGTTCCGGGCGCCAGTCGCTGCAGGACGAATGCGCCGCCGTTACCATTTCCATGGCACGTGACGCAACGACCATGACCGGGGCGAGCTTTCAGGAAGATCGGTTCAACCCGCGTTTTGAAAAATTCAAAATCGGCGGACTGTGCCAATGCGACCGAACTGGTGGTTACAGAAAAACCACGGTTAACAGAGGTACCAGCGGCCTTACCGATCTCATGTATTCAGAATCCTTCCCATCACCAGGCCCTCTTTGACGAGGATGCTTTGACGATGGCTTAACGCCTGAGATGA
>CAWBIS010000152.1:0-39025 GCA_963788485.1 Terriglobia bacterium | reverse complement strand
TGGTTGCCGCGGACCCACGTCAAGCTTGTTTGGGCGGTCGGCTTCTCTTCATAAGCGGTCGCGCTGAAGGTGGCGCCGATGGCGCCGCCGTTGCCTGCTCCGCCATAACCACCCTGCGCAGCACTCACGATGCCGCTGATATCGGGGAAAATGGTGTTGGCCTGATAACCAGTCAGCCCAATGGTGCTCTGATTGAACGGATAGGCGATGTGCGGCTCCGAGGTTTCGAAATAACCAATGCCCACATGGAGAAGCAGAGTCGGGGTTATGGTCTGGTCGAAGTTCAACCGGGTGGTGTGGTTCCACTCATTTTCGTCGGCACCGCCGAGAAACAGCGGGGTGATGCCGCTGTTGACGTTGGGTGACAGTGTGTTGAGCTGGGAATAGTATCCGGAGATCTTGATCGTGGAGCTGATGGATTGATCCATCTTTACGGAAACATTCGTGGTGTGGATGAAGCTGCGGTAGCCAGGAACATTGTAGTTGTTAATGTCGCCGGGCGCGTTCGCCTGGGGCAGCAGCTTCTGAATCGCGAGCGCGACAGGGTCCTGCAGACTGAGCGGAATCGTATTGTTGGGGAAAGGCGTACGAACCTGCTGGCCGCCCACGATTGAAGTGGAGTAAGGATTGAAGATCTGGCCCTGCACCAGGGTTGTTCCATTCGGGTCCACTGCGGGCTTGCCACCCGTGGTTACCGCCGGATAAGGCGTGCAGGTACCGCCGGCGCCGCCGACCGCGCCGCCAATGTATGAGCTGCACAGGGCCGTGCTGAAGTTGCCCTGTTCGTAAGCCGTCGTCGGAACGTCGATCGTGGTGCTTCCGGTCAGGTTGTTCTGGCGGAACTGTTCGAAGTTGACGAAGAAAAATGTCTTGTTTCTGCCGTCATATATTTTGGGGATGCGAACCGGGCCGCCGACGGTGAAACCGTAGTCGTTGCGGCGCACACGATTGCGGATGTGCTGCCGGTCCGCTGTATCCGTGCAGTAGACGCCGCTTTGGGTGCATCGGTCGGTGAAGGGCAGACCAGCGTTCAACGCCTCGTTCACAAAATAGTCGTAACCGCTGCCATGGAGCTGGTTGGTGCCGGATTTCATGGTGTAGTTGAAATATCCGCCGGCCGCCTGCCCGTATTCCGCATTGAAGTTGCTGGTCTGAATGGCGACTTCCTGAATGGCGTCCACGCCGCCCTGGCTGTTCTGTTGTGCAATCTTCCAGATGTTGCTGGTCGAATCCTGCCCTTCGATGCGGATGTTCTCGCTATTGGCGGGAAGGCCGTTCACCACAACCGCCGTGTCGTTCGTGAAAGCCGTGCCGGGAAGAAGGAGCATCTCCTGCAGCGGATTACGAATGTTGCCATTGCCGGTGGAACCTCCGCTGCCGTTCGTTGTCAGAAGGGGCAGCTGGGTCACATCGTCGGTCACCATCGTGTGGCTGATTTCGCCGCTTTCCGTCTTCAGCAGCGGCGCTTCATCGGTAACCGTGATCGTGTCGCTGGTTGCACCAAGCTCCAGCTTGATGTCCTGACGAGTAGCGGTTGCAGTATCGACTTCTATGTTCGCGCGGACATATTTCTTGAAGCCCGTCACCGTTACTGTCATTTGATACTTGCCCGAGGGCACCGAAATGACGTAGTTGCCGGTCGACGAAGTACCGCCGTGGAATAACTCGCCGGTGTCCACGTTCCGGACATCAATGGCCGCATTCGGAGTAACACCGCCCTGCGGGTCGGTGATGGTTCCGGTGATGGAACCCCGGTTACCCTGGCCATATGCGGCGAGCGCGAACAAAAGCAGGCATGCGATGGCCGTGAGGCAGTGCATCGCGAATCCGGCGCGAGAAATTCTATTTAGTTCTGATTTCTTCATAAATCCCCTTACGAGCTCCTTCCAAAGCGCCGTTTTTATTGCGGTTTTCCCCTGCGGACGATCCAACGGCCGGGCCCACTTCACTTGTGGAAAACCCGTCGGTGGCGATCCAGCGCTTTCGAGACTGTCGTACATTTGATCCTAATTTGACTACCATGTCAATACGCTCGTATTGATACGTACCGCCGGAACGGTATAGAAAATTGATAGTCTCTGCCCGTGACCGGCGGGCGCCCGACCCTGTATAATCACTGTCTCAGGGCCGAAGCAGTGTTGGCTCGAACGTCATCCCCGTGTCATTCAAATCAGCTTTGGAGTTGCCGATTTATTCGAAATATCCGCGAACTATTCTTACGGTGACGGCGTTTGCGATCGGGGTGTTAGTGGTGGAGTTCGCCGGCGGCGGAGCGTGGCGGCACATTCGGCAACCTGCGGTGAAGGCGGCCGGCCTTTACGCCAATCCAGCTGTATGCGCGCAGTGCCACCCGGCCATCGCCGCTACATATAGGAAGACCGGCATGGGACGATCGTTCCGCAAGGTCCGGTCGGCGGAAGATCTGGACGCGGCCGCCCCCGCGAAGCCCTTCTATCACGCGGCTTCGAACAGCTTCTTTAATATGGTCTTCCGGGACGGCGCCTGGTATCAGCGCCGCTGGCAGACGGGCTTCGACGGCAAGGAAACCAACGTCGACGAGAAGCGCGTGGATTACCTGATGGGTTCCGGTAACCACACGCGAACGCTGCTGCACCTGACGGAGCGGAACACATTGCAGGAACTGCCGCTCGGATGGTACGCGGAAAAGGGCGGCTTCTGGGCCATGAACCCCGGTTACGATCGTGCGAATTTCGTTGGATCGGTGCGCCCAATCTATTACGAGTGCATGTTTTGCCACAACGGCTACCCGGGGATTCCGGAGGGCGCGCATCGGGATGCGGCGCAGGCAACCTACCTGCAACCGCTCCCGGAAGGAATCGATTGCCAGCGATGCCACGGGCCGGGACAGAATCATGTGGACAAAGCCATGCACGGCGATCCGGCGCAAGTGGTGCGAGCCGCAATCGTGAACCCGGCGCGGCTGAATCCGGATCGCGAGATGGAGGTTTGCCTGCAATGCCATCTGGAGACATCGAATGAAAAACTGCCACATGCGATCGTCCGCCTGGATCGCGCCCCCTTCTCGTATGTGCCAGGACAGCCTCTGGCGGACTTCGAAATAGCCTTCGATCGTGCTCCGGGCAAGAACAGCGGCTTCGAAGTCGCGGACGCGGGGTACCGTCTTCGGCAATCGCAGTGTTTTCTGAAGAGTGGTGGATTAACCGGTGCGAGCAAGCTTCGATGCACCACTTGCCACGATCCCCACGACATTCCCCGCGGGGAAGAGGCCGTCTCCCATTACAACCAGGCGTGCGCCGGATGTCATCAGCCGGTCGCGCTGGCGGCGGCAGTTGGTGCTGCCGCAGCGCCCGCGCATAAGGCAGGCGCGAACTGCGTGAGCTGCCATATGCCGCGCCGGCGAACCGACGACGCGGTCCATGTCGTGATGACGGATCATCTGATCGCGCGCCGCCCGCCCGCGGGGGATCTGCTGGCGGAAAAGCCCGAACGCGCGGATACGCCTGCCTCTTCGTATCAGGGCGAGGTGGTCCCTTACTACCCGGCAAAACTTGCTGCGACCCCGGACAACGAACTGACGGTCGCAGTCGCGCAGGTTCGCGAACAGAGCAACCTGAAGGCCGGTGTGCCGCTATTGGCATCCCTGATCGCCAAATACCATCCAACGCGGCCAGGTTATTACGCGGAACTGGCGGAAGGTTACCTTGCCCTCAATGACCCCGCTTCGGCGATCCGATCTTTTGCGGAGGCTTCTCGTCTCGAACCGGACTCGGCGACGCGGCTGATCCAGTGGGGAGACGCGTTGATGCAGGCGGAGCAGTGGCCGCTGGCGGAATCGAAACTGCGACGCGCCACTGAATTGGCACCGGCAGACCCGCGCGCGTGGGGCAGGCTGGGATGGGCTCTGTGGCAGCAGGACAAGGCGGCGGAGGCAAAGTCGGCGATCGGGAAGGCGATCAGCCTGGATAACGAGGTACCCGAACTGCACAACAATCTGGGACTCATCCTGTGGGGAGTGGGCGACCGTGCCGCTGCCGAGAAGGAGTTCCGGGCCGCACTCAGGATACAGCCCGGCGTCGCCGAATGGCGATTAAACCTCGGCCGTGCACTCGCCGCGCAAGGCCAGACCGCGGAGGCGCTTTTCCAGACGGAGGAGAGTCTGCGCCTGAAGCCCGAGAATGCCGAAGCCCGAGTGGACTATGCGCGCATGCTTGCCGACGCGAACCGGCCGGCCGACGCCGAGGAACAAGCCAAACTGGCGGTTGACACCGATCCCGGCTCCGCACCCGGTCATGAAATCCGGGGCGCTCTTCTGGCCGAGAAGGGCGATCTACCCACTGCAAGGCGAGAATTGCTCGAAGCCGTTCGGCTCCAGCCCGGTAACGGGCGCGCGCAAGTTGAACTCGGGATGGTTATGCTGCGCCAGGGCGATCGGGCCGGCGCGCTTCCCCATTTAACGGCGGCCGCCCAGGGACCCGATCCGGAGGCCCGGGCCGCGGCGGCACAGATCCTGCGCGGCCTCAATTAGCGGCCCTCTTCGCGCCGCAGTCCATACGGCGAGACACGGCTGAATATCACCCGCGTTGATTCGACTTATCAACGCAGAGTGATTGACTCACTCCGGCCCTCGCGATAGGTTAGCTCACAGCCTATTGGTAAAAAGGGGCTTTTTCAAAATTTGCAGCCGGGCTGGTGGCTGGACTCTATGAGGGATCGTGTCTTTAAATATCGCGGTCGGGGAATGCTCATGATTGACAGAAGATCGAATTCAAGACGGACAACAAATCTCACGATGCGCCTTTGGGGCGTCTTTGCATGGCTCTTCGTGTTCGGGCTCGCTGCGTTCGGGCAGTCCGACCAGGGCTCGATCACAGGTACCATTACCGATCCCCAGGGCGGCGTGACTCCGAACGCTTCGATCGACGCCAGGAACGTGGACACGGGTGCCATTTTTCACGGCGGTACTTCCTCCACCGGTAACTATGTGATTCAGTTGCCGGCGGGCAAGTATGAACTTACGGTTACCGTACCGGGCTTCAAGAAATATGTCCGCGCGAACATACAAGTGGTTACCGCGTCCGCTACTCGTCAGGACATCAAGCTGGAGCTTGGCGCGACGAGCGAAACCATCACCGTCACCGATGAGGCTCCTCTGCTCAAGACGGAAAGCGGAGAGATCAGCCATGTCATGAATACGGACGATATCGACCAGCTGCCGGTTCTGACCACAGCGGGCGGGAGTTTCTATGGAGCGACCACCTTCGGCAACATCCGAAATCCGCTGCAGGAAGTGATCCTCCTTCCAGGCACAACTTTCGGCAACGATCAGTCCCTCGTGGTGAACGGCTTACCCAGCAACAGCGAATCCATCCGCATCGAAGGGCAGGATTCCACCAGCACCATCTGGAAAGTGGAACAGCAAAACAGCCAGGGGGGCGTGGACGCCATTCAGGAAGTCGCCGTCCAGACCAGCAACTTCGCCGCCGAGTATGGGCAGGCGGCCGGCGGATACTTCAACTACACCATGAAATCGGGCACGAACCAGTTCCATGGCAGCGGCTACGATTACTTCGTGAATGAAGCCCTGAACGCAGGCCTTCCCTTCACCGACGCCGGTCTCACCAATTCCGAGAAAGACGGCCAGCATATCCGCAACGCGGTACGCCGGAACGATTACGGTTTCACCATCGGCGGTCCGGTTCGGATTCCGAAGCTGTATGACGGCAAAAACAAGACATTCTTTTTTGTCAACTTCGAACAATTCCGCCAGAACAACACGACCTCGGGTACTTTTACCACGGTCCCGGACTTTCCGGTAACCGCCTCCGGGGCGAACTTTGGTCTGGCCGAGTGCAGCGGCTATACCAGCGGAGTCTGTTCCAAAAACTTTCCGGTGCTCAACTCGACGAACTTTGCGCCGGTGACGGACCCCGCCGGCAACACCCTGAGCTACGGGGAGATCTTCAATCCCAACACGACAACCAGCGTCAACGGCCAGCAGGTGCGGACGCCGTTCCCGAATAACACGATTCCATACAGCATGCTGGACCCGGTGGCGCTGAAAGTTGCGGCCCTGTTTCCAGCGCCGAACGTCGCCAACGCGTTGGGCAACAACTACATCGTTCCGACCTACAGCGGTTATCAGCACACCACCAACGTATCCATAAAGATGGATCAGGCCCTCAGCTCAACGATCAAGCTTTCGGGATACTATTCGCAGCTGAATACTTTCAACCCTGGCAATAACGGATTTTCGGGCTCAGACCTGGCTCTGGGCGGCGCGGTTCCCACCAATATCTGGAACCACACGACACGGCTGAACTACGATCAGACGATCACGCCGACTCTGCTGCTGCACATTGGCGTCGGCTTCTTCGATACTTCCGAGCCAAACATTCCATCGAATTACAGCCAGAGCAGCCTCGGACTGAACGGATACTACAACCCCAATCAATTCCCCACGCTTGCAGGCTTGTGGAATTTCTACAATAACTCGGGTTTCGAGGGACCTGGTTATGGCACGGCGGGACCTGGCTTCACCGCCTACATCTGGGAGCAGAAACCCACGGCGACCCAGAGCCTGACGTGGGTCCGAGGCAACCACACTTATAAGGCAGGGGGCGAATATATCGGGGAAGGCTTCCCCGAACGGAGCTTGTGGCGGGCCAACGGCGACTTCACCTTCTCCAATGCGGAAACCGCGGACCCCTACCAGAACACGGTCCCGTTGCTCCTCGGCACTGCGCTGGCCAGCGGTAACAGCTACGCGAGCTTCCTGCTGGGTCTGCCCGACCAGCTGGCGCTCGACCCGCCAACAGGCGTCCGGCTCGGCGACCATTCGATCGGCTTTTATGCGCAGGACAGCTGGAAAATAACTCACAAGCTCACCGTGGACTACGGTCTGCGCTACGACTATGAGACATACATGAAGGAAGCGTACGGCCGCATGCAGGACGCCTCTTTCACCACCCCGAACGCCAATGCCGGCGGGCGCGATGGCGCCGTGGTTTACGAAGCCACATGCAACTGCTCGTTCTCGCACAATTATCCGTTCGCATTCGGGCCGCGTCTCGGCGGCGCCTACCAGCTCGATACGAAGACCGTGATTCGCGGTGGCGCGGGCATTCAGTACGATGCGACGGAAGCGCCGAACGGCATTGTCTACAGCACTGCCGACTACTACACGCTGAACCCGACCTCCTATGGCGTCAGTCCGCTGCAGAATACCGGCGGGTTAGCCGGCGGCAACCCGTTCGCCCCCGGCAATCCTTACGGCAATCCGCCGATCACCTGGCCGAACTTCAACGAGAGCAAGTATCCGATCGCCAACGGCGGGATCTATGCGCCATTAAACCCGTTCATTTTCTTCGACCCGCACAACCGCCCTGGACGCATCTTCACCTGGAGCATCGGCGTGCAGCGCGAGGTCATACGCAACCTGCTGGTCGAGATAAGTTACGTCGGCAACAGGGGCGCCTACTTCCCTGCCCCGAGCGCGGATCAGATGACCTGCGATTGCCTGACGCCGCAGCTTCTTCAGTCGCAATTCGGGTTGAATATCAACAACCCGGCGACCCAGGCTCTGCTCCTTGATCCCATCACCAGCGCTGCGGTCCAGGCTGCATTCCCCCAGTTCAAGATCGTCAACGTCAACGGCGTTCCTACCGTGCCGTCGATCTACCCGGGATTCCCCGGATCGCAGCAATTGATTCAGGCTCTGCGGCCGGTGCCACAGTGGACAGGCGGGGTCTTGCCGTGGCTGGGGCCGCCTTTGGGCGACACCTGGTACGATTCCATGCAGGTCAAGGTGACAAAGAGGTACTCGCACGGCCTGCAGGCTCAGGGGAACTTCACATGGGCCAAGGGCCTCGTGAACGGGGCCAGTTCCGACAGCACGTACTTCCTGCCCGGCGCCGTTGCGGAAAACGACATCTACAACTTTGCGCAGAACAAACAGCTGAACCAATACGTCGCGCCCCTGGCGATGGTTATTACGTTCACCTATACGACCCCGAAGTTCTCGGCGACGGAGTTGGGCATGAAAACCCTGTCGCAGGTTGCTCGCGACTGGCAGATCGGAGCTGTTCTCCGCTACCAGAGCGGCCAGCTGATTCAGGTTCCGGCCTCCAACAACGACCTGGGCGCGGAACTGGGCCGTACAACCTCGACTTTCCAAAACCTGGTCCCGGGTGCGAACCCGCTATTGGTGAACCCAAACTGCGGGTGCTTCAATCCGCAGACTGCGCAGGTTCTGAATCCCGCGGCCTGGACCGATGCCGCTCCCGGGCAGTGGGGCGCGAGCGCACCGTTCTACAACAACTACCGCTGGCAGCGTCAACCGGCGGAGTCGATGAGCCTCGCGAGAAACTTCCGGGTTGGCAAGGAAGGAAAATACAACCTGCAGATCAGGGCTGAATTCCAGAACATCTTCAACCGTCTGTTCCTGTCGATGCCGACAGCCACCAACCCGTCGACTGCACTATCGCAAACCAACGGCGTCAACACGGCCGGCTTCGGCAGTATCGCCACCGTCAACGGCGCGGGAGCTCAGCCGCGCAGCGGCCAGTTGGTTGCCCGCTTCACCTTCTAAGCACTTTCGCTGCAAAAAGCAAAACCGGCCGCGCAGCTTTCGCGGCCGGTTTTGTTTTTCCGGGGTGTTCTTATTTCGGATAGAATGTGGGCACTGAATAGCATGAGAAGCTTCCAGCACATCGCGGTCGGGGCGCTCGCCGCCGTCCTGATTCCCCTCGGCCTGCTCGGCCAAAGCTCCATTGACACAAAGAACTGGACCGCCGCGGAAGATCACCAGAACATGATGAACCAACTCGGCATCAAGGCTTTGCGGCCCGGGCCGAGCGGTAATGAGAGCGCGCCGAACCATGCGAACTACGACGAGGCGACGGCCAATCCTTATCCGAATCTGCCTGACGCTCTGACCTTGAAGAGCGGCAAGAAAGTCACGACGCCTGCTGTCTGGTGGGATCAGCGCCGGCCGGAGATCGTGGAGGATTTCGGGCGCGAGGTGCTGGGCCGAATCCCCCGCAACGCTCCAAAGGTGACGTGGGAAGTTACGAAAACGGTGGAAGCGAAGGTCGGTGGCCGGCCGGTCGTCGGCAAACAGATTGTGGGCCACGTGGACAATTCGTCGTACCCGGAAATCAAGGTCGATATTCAGCTGACCCTTGTCGTCCCCGCCAATGCCGAAGGTCCGGTACCGGTGATGATCATGTTCGGGGGGCGAACGATTCCCGAAGTAGCGTTCCCCGCTCCGGTCTTTCCTGGACGGGCCGCCGCTCCAGGGCGCGGCGCTGCGCCCGCAGGCCCACCGCCGACCGCCGATCCGCCGGCGACGGAACAGCTGATCGCGGACGGCTGGGGATTCGCTTCCCTCAATCCGGGCAGCATTCAAGCCGATAACGGCGCCGGGCTCACCAAAGGAGTGATCGGTCTGGTCAATAAAGGACAGCCGCGAAAGCCCGACGATTGGGGCGCGCTGATGGCCTGGGGGTGGGGCGCATCGCGAGCTCTTGACTACCTCGCAACCGACAAAGCCGTGAACGCCAAACAGGTGGGTATCGAAGGTGTGTCGCGCTACGGCAAGGCCGCTCTGGTGACCATGGCATTCGATACCCGCTTTGCCGTTGTGCTCATCGGCTCTTCCGGCGAGGGTGGGGCGAAGCTGCATCGACGGAACTGGGGTGAGGCGGTGGAGAACCTCACGGGCACGGGCGAATATCATTGGATGGCCGGCAATTTTCTCAAATACGGGGCGTCCGATGCGACCTTCGGCAGCAAGACTCCCGGCGACCTGCCGGTGGACGCACATGAACTGCTGGCGCTGTGCGCGCCCCGGCTGACCTTTATCAGCTATGGCGTCCCGGAAAAAGGCGACGCGAAATGGCTTGACCACCAAGGCAGCTTCATGGCCGCCGTCGCGGCTGAGCCGGTTTTCCGTCTGCTCGGCGCGCGGGACCTTGGAGTAACAGAGGACTACCACACCGCCAGAATGCCGCCGGTCAATGCCGGATTACTGGACGGACAGCTTGCGTGGCGCCAGCACGACGGCGGACACACCGACGCGCCCAATTGGAAATACTTCATTCCGTGGGCGGACAAATTTCTGCACCATCAATGAAGACGGTATTGGCCGCTCTCACTCTCCTTGGTGTCGCGTTGCCGCAGACCGATGCGCCGGTACCCGCGGATATACCTGTCCCGCGGACGGACAAAAATTCGCAACTCGCGCACGAACAGCTCCTCGAAAAAACGAAGCGGGGCCGCATCGACATTTACTTTGAAGGCGACTCGATCACCCGGCGCTGGGGCGCGACCGATTATCCGCAACTGCTGGCTAACTGGAGAGCAAACTTCTTCGGGTGGAATGCGGCGGATTTTGGCTGGGGCGCGGACCGTGTCGAAAACATTCTCTGGCGTCTCGAAAACGGGGAGCTCGACGGGGTCGGTCCAAAGGTGATTGTGCTGCTGGCGGGAACGAACAACATAGGCAATCGAGTGCCGCCGGAGGGTATCGGGACTGCCGCGGCGAACGTAACGCGGGGCCTGGCGGCGGTTCTGCGCGTGATGCGGGCGAAAGCACCGAACGCGGCGATTATTCTGATGGGGATCTTCCCGCGCAACGACAACATGGCGGTTATGCCGTCGATCGATCGCGTCAATGCGCAGCTGGCGGGATTGGCCGACGGCCATAAGATCCGCTACCTGAATATCAATGACAAGCTCGCCGATGCCGGCGGTAAGCTCTACGACGGCATGATGAACAGCGACAAGCTCCATCCCGCTTTAAAGGGCTACCAGGTCTGGGCCGATGCTCTTAAGCCGATCCTGACCGAATGGCTCGGTGAACGCGCAGCCGAAGACCACTCACCGCCGCCGACGGGCGACCCGTCGGCGCGCTGAAGCGTCCCGACTGCGCCCGAGTATCAAAAGGCGTACTTGACGGCGAATTGCATAATTCTGGGACTGACATCCGTCAGGACTTTGCCGAAGGTGCTGCTGTTGAGTGTTGCGGTCGGGTTGAGGAAATTCGTCCTGTTCTGAATATTGAAAGCTTCCGCGCGGATTTCCAGGTGTTGGCGCTCCCTGATCCGGAACTGTCTCGAGAGGGCGACGTCCACATCGAAATAGCCAGGGCCGAGGACGTTATCGTAGCCCAGATTTCCGAACGAACCGGTGGGAGTAACGGTCGGCGTGCCGAACGCCGAGGCGTTCAACCAGCATGTAATCGTCTGGGTGGCGCAATACGGGGTTGACGCCACCAGATTGGGCCGCTGGCTGAGGCCCGTTATCGGATCGGATACGCCCGTGCCGACGTTGAAGAAGGTGCCGGTGTGAGCCGCAAAAATCGGCGAAAGCTGCCAGTTGCCCGCGATCCACTGCAGGGCCTTTGAAGAATAGTTCGGCGATTGCAGCACTGCCGACAAATTGAAATTCTGCCTCACGTCAATGGACGTGCAATTACCCCGATCCTGCCGCCGGTCGTTGGGGTTGCTGTACGCGGGTCCGGATAATTCGGATGTCACGAGATCCGAGATGCAGTGCGCATAAGTATAGTTGGCGAGAACCATGAAATGCTGCGAGAGCCGATGCTCGATCGACAGGACCAGCGATTCATAACTCGCCGTCCCGCCGTCATCCAGATTCTCGAGGCTCCCGTACAGCGGTCCCTGCGAGGGATTCAGAAGGGTGAGGAGCCGGCGAGAAGTCAGATTCGAAGCCTGGGTGCACGGACCGGCCTTGGTCAAACCATACTGCCCCGCAGTGCAGTTTCCAGGAATATACTCGCCGGGATTGAATTCCTGGTCGGCCCAGAGATGAACGGTGTCGTTGCCCATGTAGGTGCCTTTCAGCAGCCAACTCGAACCCAGCTGTTTCTGGATACTCAGGTTCCATTGTTCGAGATAAGTATTTCGCACGTTCAGGGGCACAGTCTCGTAGTATCCGCCGTTGGCAAAGACGAAGCTGGGATTCAACTGTACGGGGTAAGGGCTTCCTCCGGGGAAACCCTGCCATGGATTGGCAAAACCGCCCGCGGGGAACGGGATGGTAATGGACTCGCCCCAGGGCTGCTCGGAAGAATAGTTGTAGTAAAAGAGCGTTTGGGGCATGTCGTAGAGGATTCCAAAGGAAGCGCGGATGACCATGCGGCCATCGCCCCTGGGATCGTACGCCAGTCCGAGGCGCGGCGCGAAATTGTTCCAGCGCGTGTTGTTTGGTTTGTCGCCGGTTTGAAAGCCGGGGTCGCCGGGGAACAACGTGCCGACGGGGGCATTTGGATAAATGGTCGAATGGACGCCGGCGTCGAAATCGGCCCAGCTGAAATGCGTCACCCAGCCCTTATCGATACTGCCCGCGAGGTACGGCTCCCAGCGCAGGCCGAAATTCACGGTCAGGTGTGAAGTGGCTTTCCAGGAATCCTGCACGTAGAGTCCGATGTTGTTCCAGCGTTCGTCGTCATGACTGATATTGGCGTCGGTAAAAGAATCGAGCGCGCCTGCGACGAAGTCCGACATCGCGTTCCCGGTCAGCGTTCCGCTGAAAGTGTAGAGCCCGTCGCAATAGACACAGAAGGTGGAAAACTGCATGGGCCGGATATACATGGCGCCGAACTGAATCTGGTGCGACCCCTTGATCCAGCTGTAGTCGTCGGACAACTGATATGTCGTTGTGTGAATCAGACCGGGCGTTGCAAACCCTCCGGCGCTGTCGAAGTCGCTGCCGATGTTGATGTTCGAGTAATTCGGCAGGGGCTGATAGTAGGGAGTCACACCGATGCCCGGCGCGGTAAGAATGGGCACCTGGAACTTGGTAATTCCGTCGCGGTTCAGCGTGGCACGGAAGGTGTTCAGCATATTCGCGTTCACGATGTAAGTGTGTCCGAGAACCAGGGAATTGACTTCGTCGTCCGTGCCTGCGTTCAGCACCGAGATCTCATTGCCCGTAAAACTGGATGGAATGAGGCTATGGGCCACGAAGTAACGACCGAAAATCGATTGTTTGGAATTTAACTGATAGTCGATCTTCGCCAGCCCGAGATTCTCGTTCTGATTGGCCTTGATTCCATAAACGACCTGGCCGCACGGTTCGGGACCGGTGGGAAAGTACTTCGCCATCGCCAGCGCCTGGGGGCTGATCAGAGAGGTCGGCAGCACGTTGTTGACATAAGGCGCCAGCAGGGTTTGAGGTGTCTTGAAGCACTGCGTTTCATACGGGACGAAATTGCCCGCGAGTTCGGAAGGCGTCGGAAGAACCGCAGGCGTGGTCTGCGGCTGCGAATGGATGATCGTGTCCTGCCAGCCGAGAAAGAAGAAGAGCTTGTTCCTGCGGATCGGCCCGCCCAACGTGCCACCATACTGATTCCTCTTCAGCGCGTCCCTCACGGGCGCAAAGAAGTCGCGCGCATTGAAATCGCCGTTGCGGACGAACTCGAAGGCATCCCCGTGAAATTCGTTGCCGCCCGACTTCGTCACCACGTTGACGGCGCCCGCGGAGTGCTGTCCGTATTGAGCGGGCAGAGCACTGGTCTCCACTTTGAACTCCTGCACTGCATCCGGGAAGGGCAAGGGCAGATTGAGGTTGTTGAACGGGTCATTGTGTGTTCCACCGTCCATGAGATATGTAAGGCCGTTCAGCGCCCCGCCTCCGACGCTCACCAGCGCCTCGTTAGGGTAGTTCTTCGTGGAAATGAGATTGCCGGACGACGGGCTCGCGCCGTAAGCGGCCTGGACGGTTTCCGAATTCCCGGCGATGGTAATCAACTGGGTGATTTCGCGGCCATTAAGAGGAAGATCGAGCACCTGCTGCTGATTGACAACCTGGCCAACCGCCGTGCTGCGAGTTTCGACCATGGCCGCCGCCGCTTCCACTTGTATCTGCTCGCTGACGGCACCCACCTTCAGCACCGCGTCGATCGTCGGCGCCGTGTCGACCTGCAGAACGACGCCGTTCTGGAGGTAAGCGCTGAAGCCCTGTTTCCTTATGTCGATCCGGTAAGGTCCTACCGGCAGGCTTGGCAGCACATAAGTGCCGTCCGCGGACGTAGTAGTCGTGCGGGCAACCCCTGTGTCTGTTTTAGTAGCCGTTACCTCGGCACCGGGTACGGCCAATCCACTGGCATCACGAACAGTGCCTGCTATTTGCGAAACGGATTGCGCGAAAAGACCGGCAGATGCGAAAAAGAGAACGCCTGATAATACGGCTGCACGCTTCACGAGCAGTATCATTTCCTGATATCCCCCTATCCCGATACCCGAACCCGTTGAAAATCTGCGTGAACTTTATCACGCGGGTTTTGATATGTCAACGGAGTTTTGGCCGCGAAATTTTGCCGGGAGTCAGGAGGTCCAGCGGTCTTTTCTCGTCGCGTCGCCGGTACGGATTTCGAGTGTTATGAGGACGGCGTTTCTGAAGATATCGAAATAATTGTGCCTGGTATAGGGCTTTTTAACAGGCTCCCGTTTCCGCTCGTCAAGGTCCGTTGCACCACGTCCACAGGCAAGTCCACTTCAAAGCTTCATGGACGTGACACTGCAGGAGCTCCGCTATTATCAACACCGTTGATGGAAGCCATCAACGTGGCGATGCATTGACTGCATCTGACTCGCAGGATAAAATTTACGTGGCCGGGAATCGAGCGTGTCTACTCGCGCGTCCGCAGCAGGTCCCGCGAAAAGGAGACAGATTTGAAGCACATTGCGGGCTTTCTGCTCTGGATGATGGCCTCGGTGGTGTGCTTCGCAGACGTTGCCGGCTCCACCGATTCCGCGGCTCAAACGGCCGTTCTGAACAAGTATTGCGTCACCTGTCACAGCGACAAGAACCGCACAGGCGGTCTTTCCCTGCAGGCCGCGGATCTTACGGACGTGCCCCGGAAGGCGGAGACCTGGGAAAAAGTGATTCGCAAGCTGCGAGCCGGCTCCATGCCGCCGCAAGGCATGCCCCGCCCGGATCGGGCGACGCTGGATGGCCTGGCCTCTTATCTGGAAGTTTCGATCGATCGCGCAGCCGCGGCCAACCCGAATCCCGGACACGCCGCAATGCACCGGCTGAATCGCACCGAGTACGCGAACGCCATACACGATCTCCTTGCCCTCGATATCGATTCCACCGCGCTGCTGCCTCCGGACGATGAGAGCAGCGGGTTCGACAACATCGCGGACGTGCTGCGCATGTCGCCCTCGCTGATGGAGCGGTATCTGTCGGCGTCCTGGAACATCAGCCGGGAGGCGGTCGGTGACATGAACATCGCGCCCGCCACTGCCACATACCGAGTCAGGCCCGACCTGTCTCAGGACCAGCATATTGAAGGGCTGCCGCTCGGCACCCGCGGCGGCATGGTGGTTCGCCATTATTTTCCGCTGGACGCCGAATATGTAATTAAGGTTCGTTTGTGGCGGAACACCTTCGATCTGATGCGGGGCATGGAAGATGCACATCAGATCGAGATCAGTCTCGACGGCAAGAGAGTTACGCTGATCACCGCCGGCGGGAAAGACGACTTCGTGAAAATGGCTCAGAATCCCGGCGACTTTGGCATCGCCCTGGACAGACGCCTGACTGTCCGGCTTCCCATCAAGGCCGGACCCCATTCCATCGCTGCCGCGGTCATCCTGCGGAGTCACGCCGAGAAGGACGATCTCATCAAGCCCTTCCTGAGGACGACGGTCGACGGGGAAGACATTACGGGCGATCCCTCGGTTGACCGGATGAGCGTGGAAGGCCCTTTCACGGCGACCGGGCCAGGCGAGACTCCCGCACGCAAACGGGTCTTTATTTGCGAACCGGCCAGCGCCGATCAGGAGTTGCCCTGCGCGCGAAAGATCATCTCCGCATTGCTTCGCCGGGCATATCGCAGGCCTCTGAACGACAGCGATCTGGAAACGCCTCTCAGCTTCTATCAGCACCAGCGTAACGAGAAAGGCCGCTTCGATGACGGTATCGAGTCGGCGCTTCAGTTCATTCTGGCGAGTCCGGAGTTTCTGTTCCGCTTTGAGGGCGATCCGCAGGATCTGGCGCCCGGCGCCGTTTACCCGCTGGGCGACGTGGCGCTGGCTTCGCGTCTCTCCTTCTTTCTGTGGAGCACGCTGCCGGACGAAGAACTGTTGACGCTGGCAACCCAGGGAAAACTGCACGACCACGCTGTTCTCGAACAGCAGGTGAGACGCATGCTGGTGGATCCGCGAGCCGATGCACTCATTGAAAACTTTGCCTCGCAGTGGCTTTTCCTGAGGAATCTGAAGAATTTCTCGCCGGACCTGCAGACTTTTCCGGATTTTGACGACAACCTCCGCCAGTCGATGGGCGAGGAGACGAGGCTGTTCTTCCAAAGCATTATTCGGGAAGACCGGAACGTGATGGACCTTCTGAACGCGAACTATACGTTCGTCAACGAACGCCTGGCCCGTCACTACGGTATGCCCAATATCTATGGGGATCAGTTCCGCCGCGTGACCATCGATTCGCCGGAACGGCGCGGGTTGCTGGGTCAGGCCAGCATTCTGGCCGTGACTTCTTATCCGAATCGCACCTCGCCGGTGCAGCGCGGGAAATGGGTGCTGACGAACATTCTGGGGATCCCGCCGACCCCGCCTCCACCGAATGTTCCAGCGTTGAAAGACAATGGCGGCAGCGGGACGCCTCTTTCGCTGCGCGCACGCATGGAACAGCATCGCAGCGATGCGGTTTGCGCGGGATGTCACAAGGTAATGGATCCGATCGGATTTGCGCTGGAAAACTTCGATGCCGTGGGGCATTGGCGGGATACGGACGAAGGCAGCCGCATCGATCCTTCGGGCACGCTTTTCAACGGGACTAAGGTCGATGGCCCCGTCGAACTCCGACAGATGCTGGCCTCCAACCCGGATGTGTTTGTCGGCGTGCTGACTGAAAAGCTTTTGACTTACGCTCTGGGCCGCGGGGTTCAGTATTACGACATGCCCGCGGTGCGCCGGATTGTGGGCGAGGCGCGCGCGCACGATTTCCGTTTTTCGACTGTGGTTCTGGGAATTGCCGAGAGCACGCCTTTCGAAATGAAGATCAAGACCACCGGGATCAAGACCACCGGAGCGAAGCCCGATGCGTCCCATTAAAGGAGATTGAGAGATGAAATTTATCTCGAAGAAGCACATCGCGCGGCGCACGTTCCTGCGGGGCATTGGCACGGCTATCTCGCTGCCATTGCTGGATTCGATGGTGCCGGCTTCCACGGCGCTGGCGCAGACGGCCGCGGCGCCCCGGATCCGGCTCGGCTTGTGCTTTATTCCCCACGGCGCGGTGATGGCGCATTGGACGCCGATCGGAGACGGTACCAACTTCAAACTGTCCCGAACGCTCACTCCGCTTCAGCCATTCCGGGATCAACTGGTGGTGGTGTCGAATCTCGCTCACAGGATGGCGGCGCCGGGCGGCGATGGGGACAACGGCGGCGATCATACGCGTTCTCCAGCCGTGTTCCTGAATGGTGTCCATCCCAAACGCACCGACGGGGCGGACATTCGCGCGGGTACGACCATCGACCAGATCGCGGCTCAGCAGATCGGACAGCAGACACCGCTGCCGTCGCTCGAACTCGCGACTGAAGATTTCAGCGGTCTGGTGGGCTCGTGCGACGTCGGCTTCAGCTGTACTTACATGAATACGATTTCGTGGCGCACGCCCACGACGCCCCTGCCCATGGAGATCAACCCGCGCGTCGTATTCGATCATTTGTTCGGCGACGGCTCGAATACAAAGGAACGTCTGGAGAGAATCGAGCAGCAGCGCAGCATACTCGACGCAGCCATGGATCAGGTTCGGCATCTGGAAGGAAGCCTGGGACCGAACGACCGCAATCGAGTGGCGGAATATCTCGATACGGTGCGCGAGATCGAGCGACGCATCCAGCTCGCGGAAAAACAGAATTCGAACTCGAGCCTGTCGGTCCCCACGTCGCCGGCGGGGATTCCCGACGATCACCAGGCGCACTCCAAACTGATGTTCGACCTGATGGCTATCGCCTTTCAAGCCGATATTACACGTATCTCGACCTTCATGATGGCCCGTGAAGTCAGCTACCGGACCTTCCCGATGCTGGGTATTTCCGAAGGGTTCCATCCCGCGTCGCACCATCAGAACAACCCGGAGCGCCTGGAGAACCTGACGAAAATCAACACGTATCACGTCGAGTTGATGAGCTACTTCCTCAACAAGCTGCGATCCACGCCGGACGGCGACGGCAATCTGCTGGATCACTCGCTGATCCTGTTCGGCAGCGGCATGAGCAACAGTAACGTGCATAATCACGCTCCGCTGCCGGTATTCGTCGCCGGCGGAGCGGCGGGCCGGATGAAGGGCGGGCGGCATCTGAAATATCCGGACGGCACGCCGATGGCGAATCTGCTTCTGTCGATTCTGGATAAAGCCGGCATATCGCAACAAAGCGTCGGCGACAGCACCGGGCCGTTGACCGAGCTTTGAGTGGAGAGCGCAAAGTGAAGCTATCGCCGATCTTTCTTGTTTTGCTGAGCGTTGCCGGGAACGTCTACGCGTCGGACTCGCCGGCGGCGGACGCGGCACAAAATCGCGATCTCGCGGCATTGCGAGCGCTGATCAAACAACATGGCGCGGTGAACGCGCGGCAGCCCGACGGAACAACGGCGCTCCAATGGGCGGCGCATTGGAACGATGTCGACGCGGTGAACCTGCTGATCGCCGCCGGCGCCGATGCGATGGCGGCCAATCGCTACGGCGCAACCCCGCTAACGGAAGCGGCGGCGCTGGGGAACGCGACTGTGATCGAAGCGTTGCTGAAAGCCGGTGCCGATCCCAACACGCGCGCCACGTCCGACGGCGAAACCGTTCTCATGACCACCGCGCGATCGGGCAATCTTGAAGCCGTGCGAGCGTTAGTGAGCCACGGAGCGGATGTCAATGCAAAAGAGACTTATCGCGGCCAGACAGCGCTCATGTGGGCCGCGGCCGAACGGCATACCGACGTGGTGAAACTGCTCCTCGAACATGGCGCCGACTGGAAGGTTATCGATTCTTACAGGGAGACGAAGCTTCCCAAACTCAGTGCCGCCTCCTCGATTTCGCCATTTGCCCGCGGCGGGTTCACCGCATTCCATTTCGCGGCGCGGGAGGGCGATATCGAAACCGCGAAGGTGATGCTCGACGCCGGCGTGGATATCAATGTGACGGACATAGACGGAACCAGCGGTCTGGTGGTCGCCATCATGAACAAGCACTACACTTTCGCCAGGTTCCTGCTGGATCGCGGCGCGGATCCGAACGTCACCGACGTAAAAGGCCGCGCGGCGCTCTACGCCGCGGTCGACATGCGCAACGAAGACTGGTCGACGCTGCCTTCGCGCAAGCTGGAAGATACATACCCCAGCGAGGAACTGATAAAGGTCATCCTGGCGCATGGAGCCAAATTGAACGCGCGGCTTACAAAGAATCTTCCCGGCCGAAGCGGCATGGATTCCGGCGATACAACGCTCGATGAAGGCACAACACCTCTCATGCGCGCGGCGCGCTCCGGCGACGCGGCTACAATGCGCCTCCTGCTTGCCTCCGGAGCCGATCCGAAGCTGACAACAAAGGAAGGAAACAACGCTTTGATGTTCGCGGCCGGCGTCGGTTACCGGGATAAGAACACGCGCGGTTCGGAGGCCGAAGCGCTGGAAGCGCTCAAAGTATGCATGGACCTGGGCATGGATATCAATCAGGCCAATTCCAAGGGCGAGACTGCACTGCATGGCGCAGCATCCCGCGGAGCCGATACCATCGTTCAGTTCCTTGTCGCACACGGTGCAAAGCTGGATGCCAAATCCGGGAGAGGCTTCACGCCGCTCGACATCGCCATGGGCAAAGACAGCTTCGGCCTGCCTGTGCCGCATGACAGCACGGTGTCCCTGCTCCGGACTTTGGGCGGCGCCGAGAGCGCCCGTTAGTCGTAACTTCCAGGTTTGCGGCGCTTGTTATCCGAACAGTTCCTTTGAGGCGAGAGCGGCTCCTTCGACCAGAGCCTCAAACTTGGCCCACATCACGCTCGCGGGCACGCGTTCGATCACGTCCAATTGGGCGAAGCCGCAATCGGTGCCGGCGATGACATTCTCCGGACCGACGAGTCCGGCGTAGCGAATAATGCGATCCGCAACAAGGCGAGGATGTTCCACCGTGACCGTGTGGTGCGTAATCACTCCCGGAATCAGGATCTTCCCTTTGGGTAACCTGCCGTTTTGCCAGACACGCCACTCGTGTTCATGGCGAGGATTGGCTGCTTCGATCGAGTAAGCTCCGGCGCGCACCTGCAGGATCAGATCGACGATATCCGCAAGTTCCGCATCCGCGAGGTGAGGAACGTGCCAGCTGCCAAAACACACGTGATACCTCACGCGGTCCTCCGGAATGTCTCGCAGGGCGTGGTTCAGCGCGTCTACCCTCAGCTGAGCCCACTCGCGATAGCGTTCGGGACTCTGTTGGACCAGATGATCGTACATATTGGCAAGTACCGCGTCGTCCACCTGCAGAAGCAGCCCGGACCGGTAAATCTCCAGATATTCCTGCCGCAGCGCCTCGGCAAGCGCAAAAATATAGTCCTTGTCCGATGGATAAAACTCATTCACGCCGTCATAGGCGGTGCTTGCCGGCGCCACTGCAGTAAGAAACGCCTCCTCGACGCGCACGCTTTCGAGGGCAGACTGGAAGCTGGCGATCGCACGGCGAATCGGTTCATGGTCCGTATACTCAATCGGGCCCACGCAGGCTTCAGTCGGACGGCCGGTCAACACGCTCGGCATCTCCCGCGCTATCATTTCACCGAAGCGCTGCAGATCGCGGCCAAGCCAATCGACAGAGCGCAGTTGATTGGGCCGGATTTCGAAGCCCGTTACGCGCGTGAGGACGTAATTCGACCAGCTGGACTTACCGAACTCGCCGTCGCTGATAACGTCGATACCGATCCCGGCTTGTTTCCTTACTACTTCCGCCGTCGCTCGCCTCACCGTCTCAACATATCCTTCGCCTGGCGCCACCTCCTGCGGCCGGTCCTGGCCCGATTTGGCCATAGCTTTCAGTTCGGGCGGGCGCACAAGGCTTCCGGTATGCGTGGTCAGTATTCTCTTTTCGCTTCTCTTCATAGACGATGTTTTTGTCAGCCGAAGAATATCACGAGATTGCCTGCCGGATGTTGATGGTGGATATCAAACCGATTGATGAATCATACAATCACTGAGAAAACGTATGACTTACAGTCAAGCGCCAGCCGCGGTCCGTGGTCGCAGGCTTTCAGGATGATCCGACACGGTGCTACACTAATCCGTTTGGGTCCGCCCGAAATCAGTCTCAATCCATTTCCAGGGTCGCACATAAAAAAATGAGTCAACATAGTCTGGAATCGCTCTTACAGAACACCAGTCCGGTAAAACTGTTACGGAATTCGGCGATCGGTCCGTACGTCTATCCCGTGGTACAGAGCGAATACACGAATTGGCGGGATGAGCAGCGGGCCTGGCAGAAAGCCTGCGTCCTATTCAACCAGTCGTACCACATGACGGACATGTATGTGGAAGGTCCGGATGCGCTCAAACTTCTCTCCGATCTTGGAATCAACACGTTCAAGAACTTCGGACCCAACAAAGCGAAACAGTATGTGGTTTGCAATTATGACGGTTACGTAATCGGCGACGTCATCCTGTTTGGCCTGGAGGAGAACCAGTTCAACCTGGTGGGTCGCCCTTCCGTTCACAACTGGGTGCAGTATCACTGCGAGACCGGAGGCTACAACGCCAAAATCATCCGGGATGAGAGGGCGGCTGCGCAGAAAGGCCCGGTCGTCCGCAAGGCGTACCGCTATCAGGTACAGGGTCCGAATGCATTGAAGGTTATGGAGAAGGTGCTCGGCGGCCCGGTACCCGAAGTCAAATTCTTTAACATGGATATCTTCACCATCGCGGGCAAGACTGTGCGCGCGTTGCGTCATGGCATGGTGGGCCAGCCCGGCTTCGAATTGTTCGGACCGTGGGGTGAAGGCGACGCGGTGAAGGCCGCGATTGTTGAGGCCGGCCAGGAATTCGGCTTGCGGCTGGTGGGCGCCCGGGCGTATTCCTCCAACACCCTGGAATCCGGCTGGATTCCTTCGCCGCTGCCGGCTGTATACACCGGCGACAACATGAAATCGTATCGAGAGTGGCTGCCCGCCAACAGCTACGAAGCCGTTTGTTCCCTCGGGGGAAGCTTTTACTCCCCGAACATCGAGGATTATTACCTCACGCCTTATGACCTTGGATACGGATCGAGCGTCAGGTTCGACCACGAATTTGTCGGACGCGAGGCCCTGGAAAAAATTTCAAAGAATCCGAAGCGCAAAAAAGTAACGCTCGCGCTGAACAAGGAAGATGTGATGAAGGCGATGGGAACCATGTTCGACAAAGGCGACCGAGCCAAATACTTCGACTTCCCCTCCGCCGTCTACGCCACATGGCCGTACGACAGGGTGACGAAGAATGGCAAAACCATCGGCGTTTCCACCTGGGTAGGCTACAGCTCCAATGAGGGCAAAATGCTGACTCTGGCGATTCTGGAGAACGAACAAGCCGAGCCGGGCAACGATGTCACATTTGTGTGGGGCGAACAGCCGGGCACCGGATCCAAACCTACAGTCGAAAGCCACGTACAGGTTGAGATTCGAGCCACAGTCGCTCCGGTGCCTTATGCGGAAACGGCTCGGGAAGCATATCGCCCCAAATAAACCAGGCCAGGCCCGACTTAGTGCCGGCCGCCGTTAAAAAGAGTTTCCCGCGCCGCGGCTCGTCTGAGCAGGCGCCCGTTGCGCGAGGGAGACCAGTGTGCGATTATCTTCGTCCTGAAGGCGCGACCCGATAAGCCGGTAATGGCTCCGGTTGTATCTGGAGACGATCGGCGAGTATGTAACGCATTGGTAGAAGGTCGGCCGCTTCATTCCCAGCACGCGCGACCGGCAGATGAGTTCGGAGTTGGACATGCACCCGTTGTGCTCGGACAGCAACTGGAATATGTCTATCTCGGTCTTATTCAGCACTTCATCGATTTTGATCTCGGCGTCCGCTCTGATTATTTCGCCGTCGACGGAGAGACCCGGCAACTGCCGGCATAGTTCGAGGAGGATACTGTTGGGGGCCAGCGGATCGCGCATCCGGGCGAGCCCCTCGCGTATCTCATCGATTGTCAGAGGATTCGCGACTGCAAGCATTTTCCGGATGCGGCTTGCCACGCGGTTTGGCGCTGTGTCGGCAAACCAGAACCATCCGGAACCCGGCAACAACCATCGGAAGTCCCGCTGCGCCGAAAGCACCACCTCCGCTAAATCCAACTCGCGCTGCGCGGAACCCGTCTTCCCTCTTCCGCCAATACACTCGCTCAGTGTCGCCATACCGCAGCGGCGAACCTTTTGACGAGCCCGGCTGACGATTTTCTGAAAAGGCGGAAAACCAGCGGCCACGGCGTATCTTCTTCCGCCCTGGCGCGTCAGGCGAAATGGCACCGGGCATCCCAGCAGCGACCCGATCTGGATGATTCCTTCGAGGCGGAACGGATTTAGAACCAATCCTTCGGTCTGCAACCTGCTTTCGAGGTCTGCGGCGGGCGCCGGCAGGCTGGATGCAATTGTCGCCACAATCCGCGTCAGAGCGGAAAGGGCGCCTGGCTTGAAATACCGCGATGGGTCGGTTTCGGATACAATCTGACGCACCCTTTCCCGAGTAAGTCCGAACTCGTCGCCAATGCGCTGAAAATTAGCGCCGCCTTTGCCATCCAGCCCGTAATGCCGCGCGAGGATGCGGGAGTCACGGTCATCGGATGCCCATGCGAACAGCTCGGTTTCAAGAGGTAAAGTGGCAGTGGCCACAGTTATCTTTGAAATCTCCATTCCCGCACGCGTGCAGCGTGAGTTCAGAACTAAGAATAATCGAGAGTCAGACCGGAGTCGATAGGCCGGGGTAAATAGTATCCATCAATCGGATTGATATCTATCCCCCTGTGACTTATTCGGGCGCGCGGTTCGGAACCGGGCAACCGCGCTCCGGAAAGGTATGACATTCAAAGGCATCATAATGAGCCCGTCTGTTGCTTTATAAAACGGGCGATACGGCGATCCTTGAGTTCGCCTGCGAATTCATTCCCTCGCGATAAGGTTTCGCTATGCCATCGGCCGCGGGGGTGCGCAGGAAAAGACCGGCGACAACCTTTCTGAACCACTGGCTTGCCGGATCGTGCATCAGGCGCTCGTGCCACAGCTGATAAATGAAGTAAGGCGGAATCTGGACGGGAAGTTCCACCAGCCTGACCTTGCCGGACTCGGCCAGATACACTCCCAGTTGCTCCGGAAGAATCGCAATCAGATCGGTGTTGGCAAGAATCGGCCCCAGACCGAGGAAACTGGGCACGCGCAGGCCGATCTGACGGCGAATTCCGTGCGCATCGAGCGTATCTTCGACGACCGAATGCCCCGTGCCGCTGGTAGACACCGCAACGTGCGATTCCGTCTCGAACTGTTTGACCGTCAGACTTTTCGCGACGCGGGGATGATCGCTTCGCAACGCGCAAACGAACCGGTCCTGAAATAAGCGCTGGCCATAGAACCCGGTGCCCCTGGGATGGATGAAGCCCACGGCCAGATCTACTTCTCCCGATTCCAGCAGCGCCGGTGTGCGGTCGGAGATATTGGATAAGATCACCGAGATCAAAGGGCTGATCCTTTTCATCCGCCTGAGCAACGTCGGCAGCAGAGTCAACTGGGCGATGTCCGTTGAACATATCCGGAAGACATGCTCGGAGCTCGCAGGATCAAACACCACTCTGTGTTCAAGCGCCTTGCGCAGATAAAACTCGGCGCTCTTGAAGACCTCGATCAGTTCCGCGCCGCGCGGAGTCGGTTCCATGCCCGCCGACGTTCTGACAAACAACGGATCGTCGAAATGCTTGCGAAGTTTGGCCAGCGCCATACTTACGGTCGATTGCCGGATGGCGAGGTTGGCCGCAGTTGTCGAAACGCTTCGGCTCGTGTAAAGATCGCCCACAATCGCGACCAGCTTGAGATCCAGATTCTTCAACACATCCTTCTGCATGGCCACCTCTTTCAGAAGCAGGAGACGGTGCATTGGTTCGGCACCGGCGGACCGAAGCTATCTGGCCGAGCCCACCAGATACGCGACATCCCGGTTGTTTTCCTGGCAACTATACTCCATCAACTCGTCTTTCTATAGCAGGGACAGGCGCTGCCGCTTACGGCCAGCGGCGTCGGGATCGATCTCGGTCACGCTCAAAAAAAGCGGGAGCCTCAAGTATTTCCCCGGCCATCGATCAAATGCCTTTCGTAAGTGTCTTCCGTCCGTTGGGAGTGCATAGCCTCGGGGATCAGGAACGGATTCGGGTACTTCGCGCGCTTCCTCTGAAAATGCATGCAATTTGCTATCGTGCTACAGTCTATACCTGACACGGATCAACTGTCAACGCCGCTCGCGATGCAACAGGAGCCCGGCCCCAGCGTTCCGCGTGCTGGTTCCGCAAGGAACGCGACCCGAACGTTAATGCGGCGAAATGCCCGCTCGCAAGCTCGTCTCCGCCGGCGCAACCCGTTAGACTTCCCAAACCGCGCGTGCCACGCTGACACTGCGCGCTAGCCCGCCCAAAACAAATTGCGGATGCGCGAGCCGCCAGTGTCGGCGCCTTGCAAATGAGAGATCTCCTGAGATCTTGCCCGCGCGCTGATTTCGAGTGCGCCATCTTCGGTCGAAGACATTTACGATTCGATTCGACCCAGGATCTGTTCGAAGGTGCGGGCGACGCGTCGGGCTGCCGAACGCCTGCCTGCCTGGCTGCCAAGCGCCTGTCCGAAGGATACGCCGAGTTTCGGGCTAATGGACCGTCGGCGCGGCGATCAGCCGTGGAACAGTCCATAGCCAACCAGGAGCATATGCGGACCGAAGTCGTTGCCCGCGGCAAGCTCGCGTCAGCGGGAAACTGGTGAGTCTGCAGTTCCCGATCTTCAAACCGGCACCCGGGAGCGCGCGTTTGACAGCAATCAATTCGAATGATACAGTTTATGACGTTCGAACATATTGCATGCATATTCCGAAGCCAATGCATGCGATAACCTTTTTAAGGCGCATAGCGCAACAGTTCAATTGGATTGGGGAATTATGGAGTATCCGTTAACCGGCTATCATCACATCACCGCCTGTGCCGCAGGAGCCCAGGAAGACGTCACCTTCTTCACGCAGGCCGTTGGACTCCGCATGGCGAAGCAGACTGTCCTCATGGACGGCTCGATACCGATCTATCACCTTTACTATTCAAACCGAAACATCGAGCCAGGGTCGGTGATGACTACCTTCCCTTATGGCCGCAAAGCCGGGCGGCGCGGATCGGGTCAGGTGCAGGCGACCAGTTTCACGGTGTCGAAAGGCACTCTGCCTTTCTGGAAGGAGCATCTGAAGCAACACAACATCGACCAGGACCCGGTCGCGGAGCGCTTCGGTCAGTCGTTCATCCGTTTCCGTCATCCCTCCGGCCTGAGCTTTGAGGTCATGGAAGATCCCTCGGACCAGCGGACAGGATGGACGACGCCTGAGATTGGCAAAGGCGAGTCGATCCATGGATTCTACGGGGCGCTTTTGTCCGTACGGGAAGTCGGCGAGACCGAGCGTTTCTTCGAGGATGCTCTGGGTTTCCGCAAAACCGGAGTAGACGGCGCTTACCATCGCTTTGAGACCGGCACGGGCGGCGCCAACAAGACGATCACTCTGATGGTGGAACCGGATCGGGCGCAGGGAAGCTGGGGATTCGGCGCGGGCACGGTGCACCATATCGCGCTGTGGGGCGCGGATGACGCGGCGCTTGCGCAACAAAAGGCCATTTACGAAGAGTTGGGCTACACGGACGCATCGGAAATCAAAGACCGGTTTTATTTCCACTCCATGTACTGCCGGTGTCCCGGTGGCATTCTGGTCGAGAGCTGCTGTAACGTCCCCGGGGGCTTCGAAAAAGATGAGCCCGCCGAAACCCTGGGCAGGGCTCTGCATCTGCCACCGTGGTTCCAGGACCGCTGGGACGAAATCAGAGCTCAACTGGAGCCGATTACAGTCCCGGAGACCGCCACTTCGATCTAGTACCCGGTGAGGTCATGCAGAAAGCAATTCTCCCCGCCGCCATTGTTATTCTCGCGGCTCTCGCAACCCCGTGCTTCGCTCACCATTCCTTCGCGGCGGAATACGACGGAGCAAAACCCGTCACGCTGAAGGGCAAGGTCACCAAATTCGATTGGGTGAACCCGCATTCGTGGGTATATATCGATGTCACCGACGACAAGGGCAATGTGGTGAACTGGTCCTGCGAGACCGCGCCTCCCAATATGCTCTACCGGCAGGGATGGCGAAAAGACAGTCTGAAAACCGGGGACGAGATCGTGATCGAAGGCTTTCTGGCCAAAGACGGAACTCATACCATGAATGCGCGAACCGTGCAGACTCCGGACGGGAGACGATTTTTCACCGGAAACACCGGCGATGGAGGCCCTGTGTCTCCCGACAAGAAGAACTAGATGCGCTCCCGGGTTTATGCGGGCGTCTGGCTGCTCCTGCTGGCCGGAACGTCCATGGCCGCCGATTCGCCGAAGCGCGGATCCGCGGATTCGAATAACGACAGGCGAGACATCGAGGGCATCTGGGAAGTACGCGACGCCCCAGGCAACCTCGAAGCGCACAGCGCGGATAACGGTATTCGCGCCGGCGAAAGCGTCATCGTCGATCCGCCGGACGGCAAGATCCCCTACAAGCCGGAGGCTGCCGCCAGACAAAAGGAAAACTACAAGAACCGGGCGGCCGCCGATCCCGTGGCGAAATGTTATCTGCCAGGCGTTCCAAGAATCACCTGGATGCCGTTTCCGTTCCAGATTTTTCAGACGCCGGATGTGATCGCCATCACTTACGAATACGTCCATGCTTCCCGGACTATTCACATGAACCGGCCGGAACATCTGCCGGACATCGAGTTCTGGATGGGCGATTCGCGCGGCAAGTGGGTCGGCAATACGCTGGTGGTCGACGTGGCGGACAACAATGCCGACACCTGGCTGGACGCTTCAGGTAACTTCCACAGCGAGGCGATGCATGTCGTCGAGCGTTACACGAAGACATCGCCGGACACGTTGCTCTACGAAGCGACGATCGACGACCCGAAGGTGTTCACCCGGCCGTGGACCATACGGCTACCGCTCTATCGCCACAGGGAAAAGGACGCCCAGCTTTACGAGTACGAGTGTCATGTCTACCGGGAAAATGCGCCCGGACTCCATGAGTAGCATGATCCGGGGAGTAGCATGATGCGGGTTCGCACCGTCCTCGTCCTTGCCGGCGTCGCGGCATGCTTCCCAGCGGCGTTTTGGGCACAGGCTCCGGCACCGTCCGCCGCAAAGTCCGTGAAGCCTTTCAAACGGCTGCCGGACGGGCGGCCGGACATGCAGGGCTATTGGGAAACGGCAAATTTCTTCACGGCCTTCGATCTCGAAACGCACGAGCGGGCGGAATTCGGGGTTCCCGCCGGCAAGGGAGTCATAGTCGACCCTCCCGACGGCAAAATCCCTTATCAGCCGTGGGCTCTCGCGAAGAAAAAAGACCTCTCCGAGCATCATCTGTTCGAAGATCCGCAGGCGCATTGTTATCTCTCGGGCGTGCCGCGGCAGATGTACACGCCTTTCGGCTTTCAGATTCTCCAGCCGAAAAACTATGTAGTGCTTCTTTACGAAGCATTCCACTCCTACCGGATCGTGCCACTCGACGGCCGCCCGCACATACCCGATGCAATCCGGTTGTTTGAGGGCGATTCGCGCGGCCATTGGGAGGGCGACACGCTCGTGGTGGATGTGACCAACCAGAACCCCGGCACCTGGTTCGATATGGCCGCGAACTTTCACAGCGACGCTTTGCACGTTGTGGAAAGATTCACCGCGTTGAATGCCAATACCATTGGTTACCGCGCCACGATCGACGACGTGAAGGTCTTTTCCCGGCCCTGGACGATCGCATTCAACCTTGTCCGCAACAAGGATGCGAATTACGAGCAGATGGAATACGCGTGCGTCGAAGGCGAGAAGGACCTGCAGCATTACACAACCGGGGACGGCGCCAAAGCGAAACCGTAGCGCCCCGCCTGCCCTCAGTCCGAAGTCCGCAAAACGCCGAATTCCATATGCCGATCGAAGCGTCCATCCTCTTCACGGGGAAGGTTTTGAGGTAGTCGTCTTCTCGCGAAGTTTACAACAGATCGCTGGCGGCCGCTAGCGCGGCAGGGTGAAAAGCCAGCACCTCAACGTCGCCGGTTCCGTCGCTGCCGGAGCTTCGCGGCCGCACCAGCGCCGTCCTGATTTACCCGCTGAGCGGCGCCCGCGCACAACAGAGTGAGACGCCACAGCGTTGGCTGAGGCCCGAGGCTTACGCGATCGCGCTGCCACCGATCCGGAGGGCGCGTTTACGGCTTTGCCTGTTCATCCGCCAGGTATACTGGAACATCGAACTTAGATGACGACGTTTCACCAGACCCGACGCGGCGACCGAATTGCCGGACGATCGAATCCCTGTCCAGTTCAGTGAGAATTGCCCGTTCGATTATCGCGATTTTTGCCGGTTTCGTTGTTTTCCTGGCCGTTATTCGGGGGCTTGCGCTTGTGGCCACTCCGGATGACAGTTCACAGGTGATGAATTACCTGCTGCTCAGTATCTCTCTCACAGTTTCGGGCGCGATTATCGCGGGGTTTCTCACAGCCCGTATCGCCGGATCCCATGAATTCCCGCACGCGGCGGCGTTGGGTTTGCTGATGGTAGTGTTGAGCGTTGTTTCGATGCGTCAGGAAGGAATCGCGCATCCGGGGTGGTATCAGACCACCATTGCCGGATGCGGACCGATCTCGGCCATGCTCGGAGCGGCGATACGGCTGCTGACGAGGAAGAATCAGACGGCGAAATGAAACACCACGGCGCCGGCCAGCCGCCGGTAGTCCTCCGTTGTCATGACGATGGAGTCGGTCAGCGAGCCCGCATTAAACGCGATGCGCTCGTTTTCGAAGACGGAAGGATCCACATAGAGCGCGAAGGGCAGGATTGGCTGGCCGAACGGTGGTACAGAACCGGGGACGAGCCCGGTGAGCCCGGTCAGTTCTTCGGCTGTTGCGAAGCGGGTTTTCTTCGCTGCAAATTGCCGTTTGATCGAATCCGAATCGAGCTTGCGTTCCGCGCTGAGGACGAAAAGCCGGAATTCGCCGTCCACTTTTATTAGAAGCGCTTTGCCGCCGATTCGCAGATCTTCGCCGCGGGCGCGCGCCGATTCCTCCGAAGTGTGCGTGGGTTCGTGGTGGATCTCACGGAAGTGAACGCCTTCACTGGTCAACCACGAACGGATTCGTTCAATCAGCATGTCTGGCGCCGACCGGTTGCTCTCGGGCTTTTCGCCGGGTACGAAAGTGCCCAGCCGGCAGCCCGTGCCCAATCGTAAAACCGAATGCCCGAATTTGTTATGCTACTATGAAGATGTAGTTTGCGCGCTTTCCTCTCACTTCGACACCAAACATCACGAGGAGTGATCCTTTATCAATATGGCAAATTTTAACCAGGGCGCTCAGGTCGAGCATCAGAAGTTCGGCTTGGGCACTGTGCTTTCGAGTTCCGATGAACGTATTGTCATCAAGTTTGACGACCACGGCGAGAAGAAGTTTGTAACGACGATGGTCACGACTTCCTTGAAAAAGAGTGATCGTCAACCGCCCGCCGAAAAGCGCGCATCGCGGGCGCGCAAACCGAAGGCCGTGGCTGTGGCGACGGCTCAGGCCTGACCAAGAGGGACTTGCCGTTTTGAACGCCAGACAAAAACGCCTCTTCGAAGAATCGCTCAAGAAAAATCCGAATCTGAAGATGCCCTCGGAAGGAAGCCAGTCCTCTGGCGAACTTACCGACGAGGACATGGCTCTCCTGAAGCAGGGCGTCGGCGACAAGAGCGGTCGTCCCCAAAATAGTCCCGCGGTCGCGGGAGAAGCTGCGGAGGAGGTTCAGCCCGAGGCCCAGACGGGCTCGGTGATGACCTACTTCGAAGAAAAAGGCTTTGGATTTCTACGTCCCGACGGCGGGGGAAAAGATATCTTTTTCCACATCTCGCGCCTGCATCAGGGCCAGGCCACAGAATTGGTCCCGGGTGCCCGGGTTTCCTACGAGCTCGGAATGGACCGGAACGGCAAGATTGCCGCCAGCAGTGTCCGTATCCTCACCCCGGAAGATCAACCGGCCAGCACTTAAGTTTTGAGGCCTCCGGTAATTCGCCTGTGAGTTGCAAGCGTCCGGGCCGATTGGCAATCAGCCGATCATGAGCTGAGCTCGCCGCAGGGGATGAAAATCCTGGCGGTTGGCGGTACGCTTCTGTCTGCGGAACGGCCGTTTGAGCTCGTCAATGCCTGGAGCGGGAAGCCCGCCAATCAGCCTGACCCGGACGTCAACGGTACTGACTGTCGCCCCTCCCAGCGAGGTGTGCAAGGATCGAGGCCGGTCGCATACAAGCATCGTTTGAACCCACCGACATGGCCCGCCTGAAGCTCGTTATCGACGGTCCCCCGCTTCGCGATCCCTGTTTTGTGGATCGAGAGATGTGGGAGAAGATGTTTTGAACCTGCTCTCCAACGCCTTCAAGTTTGCTTTCGAAGGAGAGATCGCGGTCTCTCTGCGCGAATCCGCCAGCAACCTCGAACTCATAGTGAGCGACACGGGCACGGGCGTCCCCCCGGAGGAACTTCCGCGCTTGTTCGATCGATTCCACCGCGTCAAGGGCGCGATGGGCCGGTCCTATGAAGGCAGCGCCGTTGGGCTCGCGCTGGTCCAGGAACTGGCGCAGCTGCATGGCGGCTCTGTCCGGTCGAAAGCGAAGTTGATCGAGGCAGCAGATTCACCGTGTCGATTCCGAGTGGCCGGTTGCACCTTCGGTCGGACGGGGCCAAATTCGAACACGTGTCCGAATCGCATGGCCCGCAGACCGGCGCGTACCTGGAGGAACTTCTGCGCTGGCTTCCCGGAGAGGACGGAAATGGAGCACGGATCGCCGGCCCTCTGCGTGAAACTGTTCCGCACGCGACTGCCGGCAGCCGGCAACGCATTGTGCTCGCGGACGATGATACGCAGCGCGATCAAATACCGCCGTGCGCACGTAACGCCGGTGATCCACATCGACGCGAAGCGGCAGAGCGCGCAATGGATCTTCGCTGTCACCGATAATGGCATAGGTATCGACCCGGTCTGTAAGGAGCGAATCTTTGGGCTGTTTAAACGCTTGCACGATAACGACACCTATTGGGGCACAGGCATCGGGCTGGCCCTTAGTCAACGAATTGTGGAACATTACCATGGCCGCATCCGGGTCGAATCCGAACCCGGAATCGGATGGAAGTTCCACTTCACGCTCCCCGTCTGAGAATCGGACGACCCGCCGGCATCACATCCTTGTGGTGGAGGACAACCCGGCGGACGTGTTTCTGATTCGCGATGCGATCCGTCATGCAGGCGTGGAAGGCGAAGTCGATGTCGTCCGGGACGGCTGTAAGGCGATTGAGTTTTTCGAAAAGGCCGACAGCGACTCCTCTATCCCCTGCCCCGATCTGCTCCTGCTCGATCTCAATCTTCCATTGAAAGGCGGAGACGAGGTGCTCGGTCACCTGCGTGCCAGCCGGCGTTGCCGCCAGATCCCGGTTCTGATTGTGACGTCTTCGGATTCCGAACGGGATCGCGAGTCCTCCGCGGCGCTTGGAGCGACCGGCTACTTTCGCAAGCCCTCGAACTACGAAGATTTCATGAAATTGGGATCCGCCGTCCAGGAACTTCTGACCGATAAACGGCGTCAACCAATCGATTGACGGAACCTGGCATGCAATCCCGGCAAACGGTAAGGCTTCTCACATTCCGTATCGCCCACTTTCATTGCGCGATGTACGCTGATCATGTACGCGAAATCGTTCCTATAGCCGCAACGGCGAAAATTCCCGGGCAGCCCTCGATCCTCGAGGGCTTTCTCGATTTCCGAGGCGCAATTCTGCCGATCGTGCGCCTTGCCGCCCTGTTCGATCTTGCCTTCGCTCCCGCGGCATGGTCGCACATCATTGTGGCGAGTATTTCGGGCTCCGGGATCGGGCTGCTTGTGGATGGAGTTGACGATTTGCTGACCCTCGAAGCAGATCGGCTGCATCCGCTGACCGGGAGTCACAGCGTCAATGAATATGCCGCTGCAGGATTTACCGAAGGAGATCGCCAATACTTGCTCCTCGACGCTGACCGTCTGCTCCTCGCCGAAGAAAAGACGCGCATTGGCGAACTCGAGGCTCAGGTGAAGCAGCGGCTGGCGTCCATCAGGACGGACCTGACGTGAATCCCCGTGCAATTCTCGGCGATTCCGGTTACCCGGCGCTCAAGCGTTACATCATCGACCATACCGGTCTCGAATATTATGCGGACAAAGACGAGGATCTGGCGACGCGTATCTCACGCCGGCTCGCCGCCCGCGAGAAGAAAAATCTCGCCGCATACCACGGCGTCCTCAGCCTCGATTCCGCGGAGATGGATTGCCTGGTGGGCGAACTCACCATCGGCGAGACGTATTTCTTCCGGCAGAAGGAGCATTTCGATCTTCTGCGAAAAGCCATTATTCCGGCATTAATCGACCAGAACGGCGCCTCGCGCCGGATTCGCATGTGGAGCGCCGGGTGCGCTACCGGCGCGGAGCCGTACTCGATTGCAGTGCTGCTGGCTCTCGAGTTCGAAGCGGCGTTGAAGGACTGGGATGTATCGATTCTGGCTACCGACATCAACACCGAATTCCTCACGCAGGCGCGCGCCAGCATCTTCGGCGACTGGGCGCTGCGCGAAATGCCCCCGGCGATCAAGGCTCGTTGTTTCCAGCGGGAAGGTCGAAGATGGCGGTTGCTGCCTGAGTTCCGCGGCAACGTCAGCTTTCGTTACCACAATCTCGCGACATCGGCCGATCCAGCGCCCGATCACCTTCCGTTTGACATCATCCTTTGCCGCAACGTGCTGATCTATTTCGCGCAGGACGCCATGCGCACGGTCGCCGAGCGGCTCTATCGGAACCTGAACGAGGGCGGATGGCTGCTGGTGGGACACGCCGAACCCAATACCCAGACCTTCGGGATGTTTGAAACGCTTGCTGGTCCGGAAGGCACGATTTACCGGAAGCGAGGTTCGCGCCAGATCGCCACGTCCCCCAATTGGCAACCGGCGTTTCCGCCGTTCCACGCGGATGCTCAGTTTCAGCGGTTGCTTGCCGCCGATCTTCCAACCTTACCCGTCGAGCCTCCAGCCGCGCCTCTCGTCACCATGGGCACTGCAGCAGCCTCCTGCGCGCCGGAACCACTGGAGATCGACGATATTCGCTTACTCGCCGACAGCGGCCGCTGGGACACGGCGCTCACCGCCGCGGACAAACTCGTCGCGGCCGAGCCGCTGAACGCAGCGGCCCAGTTCATGCTGGGCCTGATTCTCGAGCATAATGGGCATCACGAAGAGGCTCGCGCCGCATTACGCCGCGCTATCTATCTCGACCGGACGTTCGCTCTTGCGCATTATCATCTGGGCGCATCGCTTCAGACAACCGGCGACAGGGCAAGCGCCAGAAAATCGTTCAGCAACGTGCTTGGACTGGCAGGCGTCATCCCGCAGTCGCAGCCCATCCCTCATGGTGATGGCATCACTGCCCGGGAACTAAGGGATCTCGCCAGAATGCATCTGGAATCGATGGCGTAATGAGCGCGGGGAAAGGCTTTGACTGGGAGGCCGCGAAGGCCCGCCTCGAACGCGCGCGGCTCGCGATCGAATCGGAAGGGCACAACAGCGAACAAGTGGAGGCGCTTCACCGCGGCAGGGCCGAGGCCCTCGCGAGGCGCGACGCCGGATCGGCGGAAACAGGCGAGAGAATTCTTATCTTCCGGCTGGGGCAGGAGCGCTACGCGTTCCCTCTCGCGAAAGTGGCGGAAGTCGTGATGAAGCCGCGAATTGCGCCGGCGCCCGCCGCGCCGCCGGAGGTAGCCGGACTGATCCAGGTCCGCGGTGAAATCCGTCCGGTCTGGGATCCGGCGCCGCTTTTGGGATTAACGCAAACAGACTCGAGCGAATCGCGCGACGTATTGCTGCTGCGACTGGCGGGAGGCGAGGCGGGATGCCTCGTCAGCGAGGTGGAAGATATTCTCGCAGTCAAAGAAGATGAGCGCCGCCCCGCCCCGGACAAAGCTCCCCACGCCGCATGGATGACAAGCGATCGGGTGGTTGTGCTGGATCCGGCAACCTTGTTCCCCGGGAGAACGGAGCGAAACGGACAGGAATGAACATGAAGATTGGCAATCGAATTTTAGCCGGGTACCTCGGATCTCTGGTCATCTTCGGCGTCGTGGCGGCAATCACCTACAAGGCCACGCAGGATCTCGTAGCGGCGAACGACCTGGTAACTCACAGCTATCAGGTCAAGGACGGGCTTTCGCAGATTCTGCTCTCCATGGTCAATGCCGAAACCGGCCAGCGCGGGTTCCTGCTTACCGGCGAAGACCGCTTTCTCGAACCGTGGCAGGCCGGACAGCGCGACGTCGAGCGTGAAGTGCAACAGGTGAGAACGCTCGTCTCCGACAATCCGCGCCAGAGCGCGCGTCTCGACGAACTGCAGCCGATGGTCGCGCGCCGGCTGGCCGACATGGCGAGCGTAATCGACCAGCGCCGAACGCAGGGTGCGAAAGCGATCGACTCCGCGATCGTGGATCGCGGAAAACGCGATATGGACGACCTGCGGCGCCTGGTGAGCGAGATGGATAACGAAGATAACGCGCTGCTCGAACAACGCCAGACAAGCGCCCGCCGGAGCGCAACTTTCGCGGTTTATTCAATCGTTACCGGAGGCATCGCAGCCGCCATCCTGATCGTGATTCTCAGTATCGTGATTCAACGCTCGATCACGGGTCCGCTCCAGTCGTTTATGCAGTTTACGCAGAAGGTAGGCGAGGGCGATCTTACGCAGCGAGCCACTATCCAGGGCGATGACGAACTGGCTACGCTCGCGGGTTATCTGGATCGCATGGCGCTCGGCCTGCGCGAGGTAGCACGGCAATCGACGGCCGTATCCGAAAATCTGAATGCCGCGACGAGCGAAATCCTCGCTTCGGCGCAGCAACAAGCCGCGGCAACCGCGGAACAGGCGGCGGCGGTGCAGCAGGCGAACGTCACCATGACCGAACTCAGCCAGTCGGGAGCACAGATTTCCGACCGCGCCAAACAGGTGGCGGCAGCGGCGGAAGCCGTTTCGACCGCCAGCACCTCCGGGCTGCAGGCCGTACAGAGTACCAATTCCACAATGGAAGGAATTCGGGCCCAGGCCGAAGCTGTCGCCGAAAACGTGATCGCGCTCAGCGAGAAGAACCAGGCAGTCGGAGAGATCATCACGAGCGTGAACGAGATCGCCGAGCAGTCGCATCTGCTCGCCCTGAACGCCGCCATCCAGGCGGCCGCCGCGGGTGATCAGGGCCGCACGTTCTCGGTGGTGGCGAGCGAAATGAAAAATCTTGCAGCGCAATCCAAACAGGCGACCGTGCAGGTGCGCGCGATCCTTGGCGACATCCAGAAAGGCATCAATACTTCGGTCATGCTGACCGAAGAAGCGGTAAAACGGGCCGAGACCGGTAAACAGCAGGCGGAGAGCGCGGACGCGACGATGCGCAGGCTCTCCGAAAATCTCGATGAAAGCATCCGCGCGTTCCAGCAGATTGTCGCCGGCAGCGCGCAACAACAGATTGGCTTCGAGCAGGTTACGCAGGCGTTTCGTAATATCGGAATCGCCAGCCAGGAGACCGCCACGAGCACCAAACAATCGGAGAAGGCTGCAGCCAACCTGAGCGCTCTTTCGCAGCAACTTCGCGACACAGTCCGGAGATACCGCGTGTGAACCCGGTTGATCGTTCGCTGCTCGCTATTTTTTCGGGAGAGCAGGCCGAACATGTCGCCAGCGTTCGGCTGCTGCTCGGCGCCGACGATGCGGCATTAGCCGCCGACGAACTGATGCGCCGCATGCACACGCTGAAGGGCGCAGCGCGCGCTGTGGGACTCGAACAAACGGAAGAACTCACCCACCGCGCCGAAGACGTGCTCTCGCGCGTTCGGCGGGGCACGCTCGAATGGGGGGAGCCCGTGCGGCGGACGCTGGGCCACGTCCTGGACGCGATTGAGGATATTCTGGCGGCTGCCGTCGCCGACCGGGATCCGCCGGCAACTGCGAATATTCTGCAGGATCTCGCCAGACTTGCCGGATCTCCGGAGCACCCTGATGTGCCCCGGCCGGAGACAACACGCCCGGAAGGCGTCCCGCCGGCCCCGGTGCCCACCGAACTTGTTCGCGTGGATCCCGCCAGCCTGGACGATCTGATTCGCGACTCCTCGCAGCTCGTTGTCGATGCGACGGTTGGAGCCGTCGAGGCGCGCATCGGGATGCACCGCGAACATATCGACGAGAGCGCCAGAGAGTGGCAGCGTCTGCGCCGCTCCGCCGCGTCCGCGACGGGCGAATTGAGCGCCGACCCACGATTTCGCGCCATTGCCGAATGCCTGGCGTTCGCAGACGGCCGGTTCTCCGCTCTTGGGCGCGAAGCCCGCGCCATCGCGGCGACTTCTGAAAATGCCGCGCGCCCCCTGCGGGAACGGGCGGAACAGGTGTACCAGAGCGCCTGCCGCATCCGTACCACGCCGGCGGAGGTGGTCCTCGGCGGCTTCGGGCCCATGGTCCGCGATCTGGCGCAGCAGGAAGGCAAGCAAATTGCTTTCCACGCGGAAGGTCTGGAAACGCACGCCGATCGTCTCGTACTACAAGGACTGAAGGATCCCGTGATCCATCTGCTTCGCAACGCCGTGTCGCACGGAATCGAACCACCCGAAGAACGCATACGCGCGGGAAAAACCATCGAAGGAACGATTCGGCTGCATCTCCGCTCGCGCGGCGATCGCCTGGCGCTCTGGATCGAGGACGACGGACGCGGAATCGACTACGAAGCCATCGCGCGGGAGGCGCGCGATCGTGGTCTGGCGGACGAAGATACAGCGCGGGCCATATTCCAGCCGGGATTCTCGACTTCGCGGACGGTCACGGGCGTTTCCGGGCGCGGAATGGGGCTCTCGATCGTGCAGCGCGCGGTTAATCGCCTGCGTGGCGAAGTGGCTGTCCATCCCGGAGCGGAAGGCGGGGCGCGCGTCGCGCTATCGGTTCCTCTATCCATCTCAACGCAGCACGTACTGCTGGTCGAGGCTGCGGGCCGCGTCTTCGGGATCTCCGCCGCATTTGTCGAGAGCATCGTCCGCACGGAGCCTTCGGCGGTCAAACCGGTCAACGGCCGGGAGTCGATCGTTGCCGGAAGCGGCGCCGTCATGCTGGAGCGCCTGTCACATTTGCTCGGCCTCAATCAGCCGTCCGGGAAAGGCGAATCGGTCGCAATTCCCTGCGTGATTCTGACGCTGAACGAGCGGCGCGCGGCGATTGCCGTCGACCGCCTCGTAGACGAGCGCGAGGCCATCATCAAAGACACCGGTCTGCCCGATTCCGCTGCCGGACTGACCGCGGGCGGCATTCCGATGGAAGACGGAACGGTCGCGGTGATGCTGAACGCAAGCGGCCTCTTCGAGCGCTTCGGCCGATCCCGCGGAGCCCCTGTAGCGGCGTTCGCGCCTGCGAAAACGCAGCCGCGAAAGAACAGGATACTGGTTGTCGACGACTCCCTGACGACCCGTTCGCTCGAGAAAAGCATTCTGGAAGCCCACGGATATCAGGTGCAACTGGCAGTGGACGGTCTCGAAGCGCTGGATCGTCTCCATGTCGAACTGCCCGACCTCGTGATATCGGACGTGATGATGCCGCGCCTGACCGGATTCCAGCTCCTGGAGAAAATAAAAGGAGACGAAATCACGAAGCATCTACCCGTGATACTTGTAACGTCGCTTGAAAGCCGGGAAGA
>CAWBIS010000151.1:0-28566 GCA_963788485.1 Terriglobia bacterium | reverse complement strand
GTCAAGCCAATGCTGGAAGTGAAAACGCGGCGCGCCGGCGGCGCGAACTATCAGGTTCCGGTGGAAGTGAATCCGTTCCGCAAGCAATCTCTGGCCATCCGCTGGCTGCTGCTTTACGCGCGGACCCGTGGCGGAAAGACCATGACGGACAAGCTGGCTGAGGAATTGATGGATGCAGCCAACGCCCGAGGCGGCGCGATGAAGAAGAAAGAACTACCCGGCCAGACGGGAAGCCAGTGGCGAATTCACTACAGTCTTCGCTTGCCCACCTTGGAGTGCGATTGTTTCGATCTCACCCCGACCCAAGGCCCAAATAGCGCAGAGCGGTTCGGGCGTTTTCGCTTTCAGGCCAACGAATTGGTATTGGCCGATGCAGGTTATTGTCATCCTGCTGGAATCGCTGCTGTGGTCCAGCAACAGGCGGATGTATGCGTGCGTCTGAATCCCCATGCACTTCCGTTGTGGGATGAATCCGGGAATCTGTTTTCGCTGCTGAAACCCTTGGCGAAATTGCGATCTTCAGGGCAGGTGGCGGAATGGCCAATATGGGTGCGATCGGTGAAGCAATTTTTCTTCTTCTTCGGGGCTTCGGTAGTTGCTAAAGGCTCGGCCGTTTTCGCCGTCAGCAGGGCCTCCACATTGCGGCCGACTTTGTCCACAGCGGCCCGGATCACGTCGCCGGCGGGCAGGTCTTTCGGATCGGCAGCCTCGAAGGAATCGAAATCGGAAACGTTCATGCCGTCCTTCGCCCTCGCGCTCGCCGTGATCATGACGCGCGCAAATCCGCGGCCGTGCTGGATCTTCGTGCCTTCGGTGTTCACGAGGTAACGATTATCCGAGAGAACCGAGACCTGCACGTCGGAAGAAAGCAGATCCTTGTACTGGAGAAAGTCTTTGGAGAGGTTGCGTACGTTGTCGGCCCAGCGGGCGGAATCGAACGCCAGCGCGGTCGGCGCTTCCCAATGAGCGTAACTCTCTTCGCTCGAAAAGTCGTTCGACATGTCGCGGTCCGCCGCTTTGACCTGCTGGTTGGTCTTGATCTTGATCAGGCGCTCGGCCGCAGCGCGATAGATCCGGTCGGTTTCGAGCCACATACGCTGCCGGAGCGCGCCAGGTGTGTCGTCGAGCACCACCGAAGCGCCGGAAGTGAATTGAACCTGCTCGCCGCGCACTCGCCGGTAGTTGTCCAGCTTCGGGTCGCCGACCCTGACCGTCACGTCGAGATATCGATTGCGCGACGAACCTTCGGAATTCAGCACCCCGAGGCTCGCGCTGACTGAGTGGGAATCCTGGTCTGTAATCTCGTAGGAAAGAAAGTACGGTGGGGGATCGGCCTTCTGCTTCAACACACCGAAATTGCGTTGCAATTCCTCATTCATGGTGTTGAGGACGACGTGATCCTCGGCCCCGAACGCGACCGCCGAAAGGGTCAGCAGGGCCGTGGTTTGCAGAATTTTCACAATGCTTGACGATAACATGAAATGTCGATGGGTCCCATGGGCCAGGGTGGCTCAGGCTGGATGGATAGATGCCCTCCGGGACAACGCGGTTCCAGCCATCAGACACTCGTTTGGGCGGCTTCCAACCACCGCCGCATTTCGGCGCGCGGAACCAGGCCGGCCTGCTGGAAAACCGATCGTCCGCCACGCAAAACGACGAAATTGGGAATCGACTGCACCCCGAAGCGCGCCGCCACTTCGGGGCTGTCTTCCGTATTCACTTTGAGGATCAAAGCGCGCCCGGCCATTTCGCGCGCCAGTTCGTGGACTTCGGGCGCGGCCATCCGGCAGGGTCCGCACCACGCCGCCCAGAAATCCGTCAGGATGGGGACCGTGGCCTCAGCGACGATCTGGGAGAAACTGTTGCCGTCGACATCGAGCGGTTCGCTGAGCGGAGGCAAGGGCGACTTGCAGGAGCCGCAGCGTCCGGTATCGGACAGATGCCGCGCCGGGATGCGGTTTCCCGTGCCGCACGTGGGGCATTTGCGGACGATCGTGAATGCCATTCGGGTGCCTACGGCGCGCGCGACTCCCGCGCCATCTCGATGTAGAGATCCCGCAAGCGCTGGGCCGATCCGGTGAACAGGTCGCTCGGCGGCCGGCGGTATTTCAACATCTCTCTGTAAAGAACATCCTCGAGCGCCGAATTGATTCCCCATCCCGCGAGGTAGGACAAGCGCAAATCCGCATCGCGATTGATATCGGCGCCCCTTGTCCAGACGCCGAGATCCGTTTTCTGGCCGGCGTAAGTGGCAAAAAGCTCGGTGGACGAAGGAACCCCGATTTCCCGCAGGGACTCTGCTACAGGCGCGTAATCCGGCCGCTCCAGCCGCTGCTGGATTTCGTCCACATTGATCTGGAGCGGGGTGACCTGACCCATGAAAACCATGTCGTAGCCCAGGCCGTCGCGCGTGTTGGCCCAGACGGTGGCGTACGGGAAGGCCTGGAAAAACGTTTCCAGTTCGCTGCGGATGGTGGGTTCGTCGGTTTCGTAGAGAGGTACGTAGAGCGAAAACATCCCTCCCGGATTGAGATGCTTCTGTACCACCTCGAAGTACTCTTTCGAATAGAGAGCAGCCGTGCCCTTTACGAAAACGTCGAGCGGGTCGGAGGCAATGATATCGAACTTCTCGTTCGTCGTCAGCAGATAGTGGCGCGCGTCGTCGTAGACGATATGGGTCTTCGGATTGTGGTAAACGTCGTAATCCTGCGGGGCGAAGAACCGGGTGGAGGCAGGGGGAATCACCGGCTCGATTTCGCACACCGTTATCTTCTGGATGCCGGGGTAGCGGGTGAATGTCCCGGCGGATACGCCCGCACCGAAACCGATCCCGAGCACCGATTTGGGATTCGGATGAATGAGTCCGGGAAGGTGCCCGACCATGCGCTGCAGCTTCATGTCGAAGAGCTCGGTGGTCGCTTCCACGTGGCCGTTCACGTTCACATAAACCGTGCCGTTCGACCAGCGCGAGATAGCTACCGAGGAATTGCGTCCTTCAGCGACGTAGAGGATCTCGGACTGCCCCTTGTAAACGCCCATGCGCCGGCCGTAAGCGATCAGATCGCCGGGAACCGGGGGCACTCCCCAGGCGAGAAGGCCGGCGATAACCATCGACGCCAGCACGCCGATCGTCGGAAGCGTCCTGCCCTTCAGCAGCGGCGCCAGGGCGACGAAAGCGCTTACGGCGGAAAGGATCAGAATGATGCGTGTCGATTGCTGGCTGCCGATCCACGGGATCAGGACCAGACTAACCGCGAGTGCGCCGATGATGCCGCCCAGAGTGTTGATGGCGTAAATGCCTCCGGCCACGCGCGCCGGATCTTCATCGGGCGAGGACACAGCCGCGGCACAAGCGAGCGGGAAACTGGCACCCCACAGCAGCGCCGGCGGCAGGATGGCGAAGAGGCAGCGCTTGAGGTCGAGGAAAAACATCTCCCAGGGGCTCGTGGTGGTCAGAACCGCATCCGACCAGAAGGGAAGAATGCCGGTGATGACTCCGGCGGTCCAGGCGATAGCGAGGATCAGGAGCAGCTGGCACACACCGAGCGCGAGTTGCGGGCGAACCTTGCGGATCAGCCACGAAGCTCCCGCGCTACCGGCGGCCAGACCCACCAGGAACACCGCGAGAATTATCGAAAAGACGTAGACGGTTGCCAGAAGAAGCATGCTCATCAGGCGCGTCCAGAGGACTTCGGCGCCTAATGCGGTGGCACCGGAGAGAGCGATGGTGAGATAGACAGGCCAATTCAGCGGTGCGGCAGTTCGAGCAGTTTCCGCGGCTACGGCCGGCGCGGCCGCGGGCGCTTCCCGGGCCAGCATATAGCTCAGGCCCGCAACCAGCAGATTGATAGCCACGGCAACGAAAGCCGCGGTGGCCATGCTGTAAATACGCAGGAGATAGAAGCCGGCGAGCAGACAGCCAAATACCGCTCCCGCCGTGTTGCTGCCGTAAAGCAGCGCCCACCAGGAGACGCCCTTTGGCGTAGTTTCAATGCCGCGGACGATGGCCGGCAGGGATGCACCCATCAGGATCGTCGGCGGGAGCATGCAGACCGCCGCGACGATACCGCGCAGGAGCATGCCCGGCAGACCATGTTCCGCGCCAATCACATAAATGCGGGAGACGGAGGGCATGGCCAGAGTCACGACGACTCCGAGAATGCCAATCCCCAATTCGAGAGCGCCGTAGACGCGCAGGGGATTACGGCCACCGAGTTTCAATCGGGGCAGGCCGATACTGCCGATGCAGAGTCCCCCCATGAAAGTAGCCAGCAGGACGCCCAGGGAAACAGCGGTCGAGCCCAGCGCAAGCTGGAGAACCTGGTACCATGCGACTTCGTAAATGAGCGCGGAGCATCCGCTGCCGGCAAAGAGAATCAGGAGAATGGGAAGGTATCGAGACACCGAAGGTGCGGTTTTCTCGACGGGTGCTGTGAGTTGCAATTATGGACTCCGAACCGTGTAGGGTATCACGGTTTGGAGACGGCGTTATTGGAGTCCGGCCATCGGCACTTCCAATTTCCAGTGGCTGTCACGCAAAGATCGGATGTTGTCGTGAGCCTGCCGGATCTCCGCGTATTGCGATTCGACGACGGTACGAATGTCGGAAGGAAGATCTTTGGCAAGCGCGTGATGGTAATTTTTGACGGTTGCATCTTCCCCGCGTTCGGCTTCTTCGAGCACCGCCAGATCGTGCTCCACGCTCAGAGCAGATTTGAGCCCGACCCAGCCGCGGTGGAGGGCACCGGCGACCGACCCGGAACGCGCCGGTTCACCGCCGATCGCGGCGACCTGCGATTGTAGCTGCGCCGCGAACTGGGCGCGCTGCCTCGAATAGTTGAGAAAAAGGGCGCGGAGGTCGGCGTCCTGGGCCTTTCCGGCCGCGATCTGGTAGCCTTCCTCGCTGTCCTTGCAGGTCTCAATGAGATCGTTCAGCGTGGAGCGAATGTCGTCCATGTCGCTTGTCATTTTGTGCCTCTGGCTATCGGATGAGCAATTTTCCTGCCGAGTTGCACACCGTGGCGGGTTTTTCAGATCAGGTCGGCGAAGGATTTTCGAAGCTTGTAGAACCAGGCGTGTCCAAACAGGAAAATGGCAACGGAGAAAGCCGACAGCCAGGCGACCGAGTTCCAGTCGGGGGCCTTCGACTCGAGCAGGATGGAACGGTAACCGCGCACCAGTATGTACGCGGGGTTTTTTGTCAGAAACGCGGAAGCGGCGCGGGGCAGAGAATTCAGTTTGCTTTCTTCGTAACAAATGGGCGTGACAAAAAACCAGATCGTCAGGAGATAGCCGTTGATCTGCGCCAGATCCCGCACAAACACTCCCAATGCCGCGAGGAACCAGCAGATTCCGGCAGTCAGCAGGATTTGCGGCAGGACAAGCGCAGGCAAGTAGACTACGGTGGCGGGCACGCGGCCGCGCGCTATCAGCAATGCCAGGGCGAATAGCAGGGTGCCGAAAAACTCGGTCACCAGGCCAGAGGCCACCAGGTTGACCGGCAGCGTTTCGACCGGGAAAACCAGCTTCTTGATGAAGCCGCGATGCTCCACCAGAATAAATGGCGCGCGTCCCACGGCTTCGCTGAGAGCCAGCCATGGCAGCATTCCGGCGAGGAAATAGAGGGCGAATCCGGTGCGGCTGGGGTCGTTGCCGAAGCGCGATTGCAGCACCAGACCAAAAACGAAGAAATAGGTCAGCATCAGCAGCAGCGGGTTCAGCACGGTCCAGAAGGCCCCGCCGAAAGATCCGCTGTAGCGGCTGAGAACGTCGCGGCGTACCAGGGTACGGATGAGGCTGCGGTTGCGCCAGACGGATTGAACGGGAAGTGTGACCGCGCGGCGAAGGCTGCGGTTTATGCGCTTGCGCGCGATGGATCGTTTGTCCGCAATGCGCCAGCCGCGGAGTCGCGCCGCGCCATCCTCGGCGACGGTCGCCTCAATCAGCAGAAAGGGCCAGCCTTCCTGATAAAACCATGCAATATGTTCGCGCAACACGGATACGTGAACGGCATAGTCACCGGGCTCCGGTGGCAAAAGAATTTCGCAATCCATTTCGCGCTTTTGCGAAGAGGCGAGGTCAAGCGGGATGCGTTTGCCATCCACGACCAGCGTCCCGGTGGGTTCGTCAAAGAGGTGATAGCCCAACGCCCAGCCACTCGCAGCCGACCAGCCCTCGGGGCCGCGATTGGCCATCTCGCAGCTGACCCGGATTACCCTGCCATCCAATCGAACGCCGGTATTGGCGAAAGCGGCGCTCATACGTAGAGCCATCCGGGCCAGCGTTGTTTCAATGGTCCGTTTTTACGGCCGAGCGCGTAGATTCCGTCGCCGCGGGTGTTCTGGTGCAGGCGATAGCGCTCGAGCAGGTGATCGATCCAGCCGAATTCGGGATGCGGTTCGTCCACGAACTCTCCGGTTTCAAGGCGTACGACTTCAAAGCCGGAATCGGTGAGCAGGTGATGAATTTCAAGCGGCACGTATTCGCGGTTGTGGCGCGCTTCGGCCTCCTCGCCTTCCTTGCGCGGGCGAATATAAGCGGGAAACAACATCGGATGATAGCCCTGCAGAATCGCCGAGATGGCGCGCATGGATCCGAGATTGGGAGTGGTGAGAACCAGATGACCGCCGGGTTTGAGAATGCGGTTGATCTCCGACATCATGTGCATCGGATCGGCGCCCAGATGCTCGATCAGCTCGCAGCATAATACGGTGTCGAACGACCCGTCGGCATAAGGAAATATGTCGCGTTCGGCATCGAAATGATCGATGTCGCAGGCGAAGGTTTCGCCGGTTTCCGAGACAATCGAGCGGTGGTCGACGCGTCCGGACTCGCCGAAATAACATCCGCGCACGGTGCCGTAGCCGAGATGGAATTTGAGCGCCGCCGTGATCTGGAGGTAAGCGCCCATCTCGAGCACGGATTTCGACTCGTCCCCGGCGGGCGTCATCTCGATGGTGTGAACGAAGCGCGATTTATGCTGCGCGGCGTAACTGCGGGCTTCGGGAGCCACCCAGGTTTCAATCGATTCCGAAGCGATGGGTTCGGCGAAGGTGGCCGCTGCGGGTTCCGGCTGCGGCTCGGGCTCGACGGCGGATTCGACCGGAGTCGCGCCGTTGCGGAACTGGCTGAGAAAGGCGATATATCGATCCGCCACGACCGGCCAGCTGCATTCCCGCTCCACCCATTGCTTCGCCCGCGCGCCCATGGCTTGAGAGAGGTCGGGCCGCGACACGAGTACGTTGAGGTATTCGAAGATGAAATCCTCTTCCTTCTGTGGATGGTCCGGCGCAATGGGCACTTTGAGGCAGACATCGCCCGGCAGTTCCGAAAAAGAGCCGATGTCGCTGACGATCACCGCCTTGCCCAGGCCCAGCGCGCGCTGCAGACTGCCGGACGTTTCGCCAACAGTGGGATAGCGCAGGTTGAGGACGATATCGCAGGCGCCGATGTATTCGACGAATCGATCGATGGGAGCGAAACCCAGGATGCGTACGTGTTCGCTCAGTCCGAGGGTTCGAATCAACTGGTCCACACGCAGTTCCGGATGGGGCTCGCCGACGAGAATCATGCGCACGCGCGGATCGAGCTTCACCAGACGGCGCAGCGCCCGCAGGGATTCGGCAATGCGTTTGTAAGGCTTGAGATAGCCGAAGGCACCGATGAGAGGCGTGGATTCATCAAGGCCCAGCGCGTGGCGCGTGGCGTTCCGCTCGGTCTGGGGCATCCAGGCGCCGTGCGGAATGGTCGCGATGGGTCCGGTAAAGCCCTGTTCGCGCATGAGCCGGGCCACGAAATCGCTGTGTACGATCAACCCGCGGGATGCATCGAGCAGACGCCGGGTCATGGGAACGCCTTCGTAATCTGGCCCCACCGTCAGGGTGCGGGCGCGCCGGGCAAATTCAAGGGCGTCCGCACCGCCGTTCAATTCGCACTCGGCGAGATAGGCGTCCCAATCGCCGCGCTTGATGGTGAGGTCGGCGATGAGATGGTGCAGATTGGCTTCGTGCATGACCACGATGCCAGGGTGCCGCAGCGCCTGTTCATATACGAATCCGTGGCAGGGATTGTTGCCAATGTGGTAGAGAGCGACATCGTAAGCGCACGGATCGAAGGCGTCGTCAGGCTGGTCGAACAGCGTCAGATCGGCGCGCCGCGCTATTTCGGCCGCGAGAGCCTCGGAGTAATCGGCAATGCCGCTTTTCGATGGCGGCATGGGAGAGAAGAAAGCAACCCGCACGGAACTCAGCGAATCAGCTCCATGGAGAACGTGCCCATGGCGAACGGAGCTTTGACCAGCAGGGGAGTGCGCGCCGGATCGCGCGCGAAGTACATGTCGAACGTATAAGAGGAAGACGGACCGCTGACAGTGCAGGTCACTTCATCGGACTGGACCTGCCTGCCGCCTACGGAAATCATCGGCGCACCGGCATAGGCGAGGCTCATCCGATGCAGGCCGCCAAAGAGAATCTGCTCGGCAGCCGGGACACGCCCCTGGCCCAGTTCTTCGCGCGTGTAGAAAAGATACGTCAGGGCATCTTTGACGCAACCGGAGACCGGGATGTCGCTCTGCCCACCCCCGCCGCTGGTGGCACGCGTCACCACTCCACGCGCGCGATCGACCGTCTCTTTCTCATCCACTTTACGGGATCCGTGGGTAGTCTCGCGATCGAACGAAGAAGAACAGAAATCCGCTGTCGAATCGCCGTGATAGATGTCCTGCACCTGGAACCCGGGTATGCCCGCATTCAGCGTGAAAGAGTAGTTCCAGTTCGATCCGGCGCGCTTCGCGTGAAGATGGGCTTCGCCGAGATTGATTCCGCTCGGCCAGTTGACCGAATAGTTCAGATCCTCGTCGGTGAAGGGGAAGCCGGTCAGCGCCGGCGGCGTGCTGGACTGAGCGCGAAAAGACAGCGCGCAGAACGCGGTCAAAGCAGCTAAACGAATTACCACTGATTTCATTGCCTTCGCAGTTCGACCGCCGCCCTGGCGCGGACGCGCCGTGCGGAAGGGCTGCGGCCGGCCTGCACGATTTCCTTGTAGACCTCGAGTGTGGCGCGCGCGCTTTTTTTCCATGTGAACGCGGTCGCGCGCTGCAGGCCCAGCCGCTCCATCCTTCCCCGGAGTTCGGAATCCAGCAGAATGTCCTTCATGGCGCGGGTAATCTCGTCCACGCGGTGCGGATCAAACAGCAGCCCCGCGCCGTCCGCCACTTCCGGCATGGCGGAGGTGTTCGAACAGGCGACCGCCCGCCCGCAGGCCATGGCCTCCAGAATGGGCAAACCGAAACCCTCGTAAAAAGACGGGAAAACAAAACAATCGCAGGCGTTATAGAGATGCAGGAGATCGGAATCGCTGACGAATCCGGTGAAATGAATGCGCGAGGCAAAACCGCTGTTCCGCGCCGCGCTGCGAACCCTGGGTGTAAACCAGGTCTCTTTACCGGTCAAAACGAGATGATGTTTCAGCTGTGGCTGGTCGGTCAGGAGCCGCGAAAAAGCGGCTATGAGGCCAATCTGATTTTTACGCGGCTGCAAATCGCCCACCGACAGGATAAACGGGGCGTGGAGCCGAAGGGTTTCGCGGGCGGCCTGCTGCGCGCGTTCGCGGCCGATGGCCCGAAATTCCGGATTGGCGGCATTCGGGATCACGTTGACCCTGTCCGCGGGAATGTCGTAGGCGCGCAGGATGGCATCGCGGGAAAACTCGCTGACCGTGAGTATGCGCGCGGCGCGCTTGACCGTCCGCGCGACAGTCAAACGCAACTGGGAGCGGCGTGCGTGCGTGAAGTATTCCGGGTGTTCCAGAAAGCTGACGTCGTGAACCGTTACCACGGTCGGAACGCTGGTGAACAGGGGTGCGTTGTACTGCACGTGTATCAGATCCGGGCGGTCGGCGCGAACCAGCCTCCCCAGATCCCAACCGAGCCTCGTATACGGATTTCCGGAGACGCGGCGCACCTGGAATCGAGCCGGAATCAGGCTTTCCGCGGCCGGCTCCGAAATATACGTGAAGAATTCGGAACGCCTGTCGATCTCGGCGAACGCCCGGAGAAGGCTGCGGATGTAAACTTCGTTGCCTGTCAGGTGCCTACCGATCGCGTGAGCATCAACGGCGAAGCGCATCAGATTTTCTCAGTATATCCGTTAACTCCAGACGGGCGCGTAAGTTGCAGATTAATATCCAGACTGTTCCATACCTTTTCCCAGCAATATTGAGCTTCATATGTCGCCCGTCCGTGAGTTTCGATACGGTTTCGCGCGGATGCGTCGCCCAACAACCGGATCACTTCGCCGGCAAACTCTGTGACGTTTGAGGCGAGACAGATGTTGAAGCCATTCTCCGCGTCAAGGCCCTCGGCGGCAAGGGGAGTCGCGACCACGCAACGCGCGGCGGCCCAGGCTTCGAGAATCTTGATGCGCGTGCCGCTGCCGGCCCGCAGGGGGGCAACAACGACGCGCGCCTGGGCGATCTCGGCTCTGGCGTCGTCGAGCGGTCCGGTGACTTCGATGCCCGTTTGTGCGGGAGATCCGGGTGGCAGGAGCCGGCGGATGGAGCTGTCCCCCCGCCCAACCAGGCGCAAACGGATATCCGGGCAATTCTGTCTCACCAGCGGCCATATTTCCCGCACCAGGAACGCCACGGCGTCGATATTGGGGTGATACTCGAAGTTGGCGGAGAAGACCACTCGCGGCAGCTCGGGCAGACAGGGCTTTTCAGCCCACGGCAGCGAATTGGGGTAGATCTCGACCCGAGCCCCTGGAGCGATCTGGTGGATTCGCTCCGCGTCTTCGGCGGAAGTCGCGAGGATCATGGAGAAGCGCGGGAGCAGGGCCGTCTCAAGCCGTCGATAAGCCGCCGCAAAGCGGGAATGTCCCACCCGCACCAGCCCTTTGGCGACCGCCGCGCATCGTTGATCCAGTACGGACTCGATGTTATGCAGGTCGAGGATCGTAGTCGTGCAGCAATCCGCCAGCTGTTCGATGTAAGGCGCGCACCAGAAATGTTCGACTACGCCGAAGTCGTAGTGACGGCCGCCGATCGCCTTCTTAAGGGCGGGGGCCAGCCCGCCGACCCGATCGATGAGCGGAGGTATGCCCCGGATGGCGCGCCCGGCGTTGCGTATATAACGGGCAATTTTGCTTCGGCTGTGATACGGAAGCGGGATCACGTGCTGCGTCCGCACCAGGCCCTGAGGCAGAAGCGCCGGTTTGCCGCTGTCTGAAATCAGAATCAGATCGACCTCGGCTGTACCGGCAAAGTAATGGAGGAGCGAAGCAATGCGGAACGCCCCGCCCCCCTGCAACGGATATGGGGGCTCGGGAGACAGCATCAGGCAGGTCATTCCGGGCGAATTCGCCATCAAAGGGAGGCGCCGGCGATTTTGCCGCGGGCGGTTTCTATCTCAAACGATTATAGGTCGCCATTGTTTATAAGGCCCGCGTTGACAGGATATTCATATTTCGCATGTACACTGAACCCAACGGACATGGGCACGCCTATTCGCCTGAGGCTCTTCCTCAGTTGCTTCCTGCTGATTGCCATTATTGCCATCGCGGTCGATTTGAGCTCCGCCGGCAATCGTGTCAACCGCATTGTTCTGGAACTGGGTCTGTGTGTTCTGGGCGCGATCGTCATGACATGGATCTTTTCGCGCGCGATCGAATGGCGGATTCAGCGCCTGAAGGTCTTTGCGGATCATGTCCTCGATGCCGGAGACGTCGACGAGCCGCTGCCCGAGGAAGGCGAAGAAACGGCCTTGCTCAATCAATCTCTCCGCCGCATGGCGTCGAGAATGCGCGACCTGGTGGAACGGCTGAGCCTCGAATCCGCCCGGCGTGACGTCATCCTCAGAAGCATGGCTGAAGGCGTTCTCGCGGTCGATCATCAGATGCGCGTGCTCTTCTGCAATCAGTCGCTTTCGAAGGCGCTCGGCCTCAAACACCCGGTGGAGGAGAATACGCCGCTGTTGGGCCTCGTGCGGGACCCGAAATTCCTGAACCTGATTTCGGGGGTGCTGGCTTCGGGCGAGGCCGTGAAGACGAAACTGCAGTTCACGGCCGACGATTCGAAGATTTTTGAAGCCTATTCGGCGCCGCTCGAGGTACGCTCCCCGGGCGCTCCAGCCGATCGCGGGGCGTTGGTGATCCTGCACGATATCACTGGCCTTGAGCGTCTGGAGCGCATCCGGCGCGATTTCGTCGCCAACGTATCCCATGAACTGCGTACGCCGCTGACCGCGATTCGCGGCTACGCCGAGACACTGCTGGCCGGGGCATTGGCCGATACCGATAATAATCGCCGCTTTATCGAGATCATTCAGGCCCATGCCATCCGGCTGAACAATATCGCCTCTGACCTGCTGACGCTTTCGGACCTCGAGTCGGGGCGCCGCGATGTCGAGCCGGGGCCGATCTCCGTCGAGGAAGCCGTTAATACGGCGCTTTTGACCGTGGAGCCTGAAGCGCGCATCCGCGGAGTGAACCTGGTGCGCGGATCGGTTCAAGATGCGCTGATTACGGGCCATTCGCTCCGCCTCGAACAGGCGCTGGTCAATCTTCTCGACAACGCTGTGAAGTTCAACAAGCCGGGAGGAGAAGCGCGCATCGACGCCGGCACCACATGCGAAGGCCGGGTGTTCATTTCGGTATCCGACACTGGCAGCGGCATGCCTTCCGACGATTTGCCGCGCATCTTCGAACGCTTCTATCGCGTGGACCGGGCGCGCTCGCGCGAGGTCGGGGGCACAGGTCTGGGGCTTTCCATTGTGAAGCACGTGGTCGAGCGGATGGATGGAGCGATAAAGGTGGAAAGCCGGCTGGGCAAGGGCTCCACGTTTACGATTACCCTGCCGGCCGCCGAAGAGCCTGTTCCCGCATGACAAAGCGAACGAAACGCGTAAATGGAGTATTGAAGACCGTGACTGCAGCCGCCGCCGAATCGACTCCCGATCTGAACGATCCGTCGCTGTACATGAATCGCGAGCTCAGCCTGCTGGAGTTCCAGCGGCGGGTACTCGAAGAAGCGCGCGATCCACATAACAAGCTGCTCGAGCGAGTCAAGTTCCTTTCCATCGTCGGCTCCAACCTGGACGAGTTTTACATGGTTCGCGTGGCTGCCCTGAAGCAGAAGCTGGCCGCGAACAAACCCGATCTCAGCATCGACGGGAAGACCGTCACCGAGCAACTGGAAGCGGTGCGCGCCAGCGTCGATCAGCTGATGGAACAGATGTACGACTGCTGGCAGAACCATCTGTCGCCCGAGCTGGAGAAAAAGGGCATAGTCATCGCGGATTATGCCGCTCTCGACGCAACCGAACGCGGGGCTGTGGACCGTTATTACACGGAAACCGTTTTCCCGGTGCTGACGCCGCTGGCGGTCGATACCGGCCGGCCGTTTCCACACATTTCGAATCTCAGCCTGAATCTGGCCATCGTTCTGCACGATCCGCAGCGGAAAGACGACGCTCCCCACCGGCATTTCGCTCGCTTGAAGGTGCCGGAAAAGCTGCCGCAACTGGTTACGGTGCCCGTGGCCTCGTCCCGACGGAAAGCGGCGCCGTGTGTAAACAAATTTGTCTGGATCGAGCAGGTAATCGCAGCCAATCTTCAGTCGTTATTCCCCGGCCTCGATGTCGTCGAATCCCATCCGTTCCACGTGACGCGCGACGCGGAGGTGGCCATCCAGGAGCTCGAGAGCGACGATCTGCTCGAGACCATCGAGGAAGCGGTCTGGCGGCGGCGTTTCCGCCTTCCGGTGCGTCTGCAGACGGTTGCGACCGTTTCCGACGAGGTGCTGGACATCCTGATCGAAAACCTCGCCATACCGCCCGAGGATGTTTGCCGGGTTCCCGGCCTGATCGATCTCGGCCGTCTGCGCCAGTTGCCGTCCCTCGATCGTCCGGAACTGCGGGACGAGCCGTTCGAGCCGTGGACTCCACCGGATCTCGCCGGGCGCGCCGAGGAGGATATTTTCACCGTCATCCGCGCGGAAGATCGTCTGCTGCATCATCCCTATCAATCGTTCCAGCCGGTGGTGGATCTGCTGACCAAAGCGGCGCACGATCCCGACGTGCTGGCCATCAAAATGACGCTTTACCGCACCGGCAGAAATTCGCCGATCGTGCAGGCGCTGCTCGAGGCCATTGAAAACGGCAAGCAGGTAGCCGTGCTGGTGGAGTTGAAGGCGCGGTTCGACGAAGAGAGCAACATCGAATGGGCGAAAGCGCTGGAACGCGAGGGTGTGCACGTCGTGTACGGACTGGTCGGCCTCAAAGTGCATTGCAAAGTGGCGCTGATCGTGCGGCGCGAGCAGGATGGCATCCGCCGTTATCTTCATCTGGGAACTGGAAATTACAACGCGACCACGGCGCGGCTCTATACGGATCTGACGCTGTTCACCTGCAATCCGGAACTCGGCGCCGACGCCACCGATCTGTTCAACTACCTCACCGGCTATTCCCACAAATCGGACTTCCGCAAGCTGTTTGTGGCCCCGGTGACGCTGCGCAGAAGGATGATGGATCTGATCCGGCGCGAGATCGCGCACGGCCCGCGCGGACGTTTGATTTTCAAGATGAACGCGCTCGAGGACAAGGCCATGATCGCGCTGCTTTATGAAGCCTCGCGCGCCGGCGCGCGCGTCGATCTGATCGTCCGCGGGTTATGCTGCCTGCGTCCCGGGATTCCGGGCGTCAGCGAAAACATCCGCGTGCGCAGCATTATCGGGCGGTTCCTCGAGCACAGCCGCCTTTATTACTTCGAAAACGGCGGTGACGAGGAGATGTATATGGGCAGCGCGGATCTGATGCCGCGCAATCTCGACCACCGGGTGGAGATACTGTTTCCGATCATGAACGCGGGTATCCTGCGGCGGCTGCGGCATGGGCTGCTGGAGAAGTGCCTCGAGGATAACCGGAAATCGCACGCGGGGAAACCGGATGGCGAGTACGAATTCCTGCCGGTCAATGGCAAGGGGTCGGTAGACAGCCAGGCGTGGTTTATCCGCCATCGGGCACAGACTGCAGATTAGGCCTTTGAGCACGGTTGGGCGGACGGCCAGGGGTCGGGCTGAACGTTGATAAACTATGTGCCGGGACGGCTCGCCGCGAACCCATTGCAGGCGCGCCCGCTGCAAATCAAAAGGAGATCCGAATGGCCTCTGTTTTGTCCGCACCAGTTAAAAATCGTGTCGCCGTGTCAGCGACAAAACTTCTGATCAACAATCGCTGGGTATCGAGTGTATCCGGCAAGACATTTGCGACGATCGATCCATCGACCGGCGAGGAAATCTGCCAGATCGCCGAGGCCGACGCCGCGGATGTGAACAAGGCGGTCGCGGCTGCCCGCGCGGCCTTTGAGCACAGCGCATGGCGCACGATGATGGCGTCCGAGCGAGGCCGGCTGCTCAACCGGCTTGCCGACCTGATCGAGAAACATGGCGACGAGCTCGCCGCCCTCGAATCGCTCGACAACGGCAAGCCGGTTTCAGTGGCCAAGGCCGTGGATGTCGCGGCCACTGTGTCCTGCTACCGTTACTTCGCCGGCTGGGCCGACAAGGTCCAGGGCAAGACGATTCCCATCGACGGCGATTACTTCTGCTACACTCGCCTCGAACCGGTCGGCGTGGTGGGGCAGATCATTCCGTGGAATTTTCCCATGCTGATGCAGGCCTGGAAACTGGCCCCGGCGCTGGCCACGGGAAATACCGTAGTGATGAAACCGGCCGAGCAGACCCCGCTTTCCGCCTTGCGTATCGGAGAGTTGATCGTGGAAGCCGGATACCCGGAAGGGGTAGTGAATATGCTTCCCGGATACGGCCCTACGGCGGGCGCCGCGATCGCGCGCCACATGGACGTGGACAAGGTCGCGTTCACCGGTTCCACCGAAGTCGGCCATTTGATTATGGAAGCCGCGGCGCAGACGAATCTGAAGCGGGTCACGCTCGAACTGGGCGGCAAGAGTCCCAACATCGTTTTCGCCGACACCGATCTCGACGATGCGGTGGAGGGGGCGCATTTCGGCCTGTTCTTCAATCATGGCCAGTGCTGCTGCGCGGGGTCCAGAGTCTTCGTGGAAGAGAAGATCTACGATCGGTTCGTGGAAAAGAGCGGCGCGCGGGCAAAGAAACGCACGGTGGGCGATCCGTTCGACCCGAAAACCGAACAGGGGCCGCAGGTGGATCAGGCACAGTTCGACAAAGTGATGGGCTATATCGATTCGGGCCGCAGTGAAGGAGCGAAGCTGGTCTGCGGCGGCGATCGCGTGGGCGACCGCGGCTATTTCATTCAGCCCACCGTTTTCGCCGATGTGAACGATGATATGAAGATCGCCCGGGAAGAAATCTTCGGACCGGTGATGAGCGTGATTCCGTTCAAGAGCGTGGATGAGGTGGTCTCGCGGGCGAACCGCACCACCTACGGCCTCGCCGCGGCGGTGTGGACGCGCGACATCAAAAAGGCCCACGCGATCGCCAACAGCGTCCGCGCGGGCACGGTGTGGGTGAACTGCTATAACGTTCTCGACACCAGAGCGCCTTTCGGCGGCTTCAAGCAATCCGGCATCGGCCGCGAACTGGGCGAGTATGGATTGCAGCAGTATACGGAAGTGAAGACGGTTACCGTCAAACTCTGAGCTGCAGGATGCCTCGGGCGCGCCATCCTGGCGGGGCCGGGATGGCGCCCAGGCCCGCGGATTTGGTTCAGGCCACTTCTGCCTGGGTGCGGTGGCGCACGTCCACGCCCTGAGCCAGGAAGATCACGTCTTCCGCGATATTCGTGGCGTGGTCGCCGATGCGCTCCAGCTTGCGGGCGACGATGAGGTTATCGATGGCGCGGGCGATGGTGGCCGGATCGCGCTGCATGAGATCGATCAACTGCCGCTGGATCGTATTGCGATGCTGGTCCACCGAATCGTCGGAATCGAGGATACCCCTGGCGATCTGAGGATCGCGCTTGACAAAACCGTCCAGGCTGCCAAGTACCATCGACTCCACCAGGTTCGCCAGTTCTCCGAAATTGACAGCTTCGGGCAACGCCGGTTGCGTCATCAAAGATAACGCGCGCTCGGCGATGTGGACCGCCAGATCTCCCATGCGCTCGAGATCGGTGCTGATTTTGATCGCAGCCACGATCAGGCGCATGTCGCGGGCGACTGGTTGTTCGCGTACGATCAGACTGGCTGCCAGATCGTCGATCTGAATCTCCATCTGGTCGATGCGCGATTCGTCGCGGATTACCTGGTGGGCGTAATCCTCGTTCTTTTCCACGAGCGACAGAACGCTGCGATGGATGGAGTGGGCGACGAGCGCACCCATCTCCTGAAGCGTATCGTTCAACAACTGGAACTCTTCTTCAAAGGGGCGCAAATGATCTCTCCCTACCCGAAACGTCCCGTGATGTAGTCTTCAGTTTCTTTTCGCGAAGGATTCTTGAAGATAACGTCGGTTTTGTCGTGCTCGATGAGGCGGCCGAGCAGAAAGAATCCCGTGGTATCGGCCACGCGCGCGGCCTGCTGCATATTGTGGGTGACGATCACGATGGTGCACTGGTGTTTCAGGTCCACCAGGAGATCTTCGATCTTGGCGGTCGCGATGGGATCGAGCGCGGAACAAGGCTCGTCGAGCAGCAGAACCTCCGGATCGACCGCCAGCGCGCGGGCGATGCAGAGGCGCTGCTGCTGACCGCCGGAAATGGCGTAGGCGGATTCGTGCAGCTTGTCTTTCACCTCATCCCAAAGCGCGGCGCGGCGCAGGCTTTGCTCGACCACCTCGGCGGCGCTTTTCTTCTTCAGCATGCCGTTGATCCTGGGCCCGTAAACAATGTTCTCGAAGATGGACTTCGGAAACGGATTGGGCCGCTGAAAAACCATGCCGATGCGGCGCCGGATTTCGGTGACGTCGCTATCGAGAATATTCTGGCCGTCGAGCGTGATCTCACCTTCGATGCGGGTGTCGCGCAGTGTTTCGTTGATGCGATTCAGATTGCGCAGGAAAGTGGATTTCCCGCAGCCGGAAGGACCGATCAGGGCAGTGACTTTGTTGGTGGCGAATTCCAGCGACACGTCATGCAAAGCCTTGAAAGACCCATAGTAGAAGTTGATATTGGACGCGCGCATTTTGGGCACGGCCGTCTGCACCTGGCCTGACGTATCAGTGGGAGTCGGAGTCATTTGAGCTCTTGGCTGGTTAGCCGTTCTTGCTGGTGATGTACCCATTTCAGTTGACCGTATTCTTTGCCGTTCTATCGAGGCACCGATGTTCCGCGCGAGATTACCATGCGCGCCGCAATGTTGGCGAGCAAGACGAGGGCCAGCAGAACGAGACCCGCGGCCCATGCCAGTTGATGCCAATCCTCGTAAGCGGCCGTGGCGTAATTGAAAATCGTAACCGGAAGAGACGCAGTCGGTTCCGAGAGGCCCGTGCTCCAGTATTGATTATTGAGGCTGGTGAACAGGAGCGGCGCCGTTTCGCCCGAGATGCGGGCTACGCCCAGGATCATGCCGGTCATGATGCCCTTACGAGCCGCCGGCACAATGACTGTTGCAATCGTTCGCCATTTGTTGGCGCCCAGGGCCAGCGCGCCTTCGCGCAGCGAGCGCGGTACTTCGAGCAGGAACTGTTCGGTGCTGCGGGCCGTGATCGGAACCAGCATCACGCTTAAAGCCAGGGCGCCGGCGAGCGCGGAAAAGTGGTGCGTCGGGACGACTACAACCGTCCACGCAAAAATGCCGATGACGATCGAAGGAATGCCATTCAGCAGATCCGCGGTGTAGCGAACGATAAACGGCAGCGTCTTACCCCCGAATTCGGCGAGGTAAACACCGGCGAAGAAACCGAACGGGAGGCCGATGAGCGTCGCCAGAGCTACGATCTCCGCGCTGCCGACGATCGCGTTGGCGATACCGCCTCCGGTCTGTCCTTCACCCACCGGCAATTTGATGAAGAAGTTGGGATTGAGCGACTTCGCGCCGTTATAGACGAGATAGCCCAGAATCAGAAACAGCATGGAAACCGTGATAAACGCGCACACTCCGCACAGCGTGAGCATGACGTTGTTGACCGCGTTCCTGCGTGAGCTTCGGGTCATCCGCCTTTGGCCGAACCTTTCTTTGTAGTGACCATGATCAACAGACTGTGCGAGGCCGTTGATCACCATGGTGAGCACAAACAGCACGAGCCCAAGCTCCACCAGCGCCGCCAGATAGGTATTACCGGTGGCTTCGCTGAATTCGTTGGCAATGACGGCGGCGATGGTCTGGCCGGGCGCGAACAGCGACGCCTGAATCTGATTGCTGTTTCCGATAACCATGGTGACAGCCATCGTTTCGCCCAGCGCCCGCGCAAGCGCGAGAAAGACGGATCCGATGATGCCGAGGCGGGCAAAAGGCAATACGGCCTGGTAAGTCGATTCCCACTTCGTGGCGCCGAGAGCAAGAGCGGCTTCCCGCTGCTCGCGCGGCACCGCCAGAAGAGCTTCGCGCGACACGGAGATGATGAACGGAAACGTCATGATCGAAAGAATGGCGCCGGCTGTGAGATAGCCGTATCCGAAAATGTGGCCGCTGAAGATGGGCAGGTCTCCCGCCACGGCCTGGATAGCGGGCTCCACATACTCGCGCATGAACGGGACCAGGGTGAAAATCGCGATCAGGCCGTAGATCACGCTGGGGACCGCGGCCAGCAGTTCCACCAGGAAAGTCAGACCGTTGGAAAGCTTCGTCGGCGCCAGTTCCGCCAGATAGATTGCCGCGCCAACGCCCAGCGGCACCGAGATCAGAAGCGCCAGAAACGAAGTAATTACGGTTCCATAGATAAAAGGCAGCGCCCCATACTTCTCGGCGACAGGATCCCAGCTTTGCGAAGTAATGAAACCGAAGCCGAATTTTTCGCGGGAGGCGGCGCTGTGCACCCACAGCTGCCAGACGAGCAGAACCGTAATAGCGATAATGGCGAGCGCAAAAAACAGGGTGAAAGCATAGGCCACCTCGTCCGCGCCGAACCGGCGTTTCGGCATGGAAGAAGTTCCGGGGACGGCGGCAGTCGAGGTGGCCATGATCCAACTATTTAATCAGCGCGATCTGCTTTTCTTCCTTCGCCACTACGGCTTTCGGCAGAGGGGCGTAGCTGAGGGATTCGCAGTCCTTCTGGCCGGTCGTCATCATCCACTGCAGGAATCCGGTGATGGCGGCTTTCTTTGCCGGGTCCTTGATCGTGCTGGGAATCAAAAGCCAGGTGAAGCTGGAGATCGGGTATGAACCGGCTCCGGGAGCGTCTGTGATCGACGCGCGGAAATCGGCGGGCATTTCCTTCGACGCCGCAGCCGCCGCGGTCACGCTCTGAAAGCTCGGAACGACGAATTTTCCCGCCGCGTTCTTCACTTCGGCGAACTCCATGTGGTTCTGCACGGCATAAATCAGTTCCACGTAACCGATCGCGCCCGGAGTCTGCTTGATCAGCCCCGCGACGCCGTCGTTGCCTTTGCCTCCCAGACCCACCGGCCAGCTTACCGATGTGTTCGCGCCAACCTTCATTTTCCACGCCGGGCTCACTTTGGAGAGATAGTCGGTGAATATAAACGAAGTGCCGCTGCCATCCGAACGATGGATCACTTCAATGTCGGAGTTGGGCAGTTTCACGCCGGGGTTAACGGAGGCGATCTTCGGATCGTTCCACTTCTTCACGTCACCCAGATAAATGCCGGCAATGGCTTCCGGAGTCAACTTCAAGCTCATCGTTACGCCGGGGACGTTGTAAGAGAGAACGACGGCTCCGAGCACGGTGGGGAAGTGCAGGGGCTTGACCTTCATCGATTTCATCTGCTCATCCGTCATGGGCATGTCCGACGCCCCAAAATCGACGGTGCCCTCGCTGAGCTGGCGGATGCCTCCGCCGGAGCCGATCGCCTGATAGTTCACCTGCACATCCGGGTGCGCCATCTTGTACTCACCAAACCACTTCTGATAAATCGGGGCGGGGAAAGTTGCGCCCGCCGCATTGATTGTTTCCGCTCCCATAGCGGCCGTGGCGAACAGGGCTGGAAGTACTGTGAGTCCCATTACTGCGAGCTTTTTCATACGTTGTGTCCTTTCCTCAAAAAAGAGGGGTGGGGCAACATTAAAGTGTCCCACCCCAAAATTTCAGTTGTGTTACAGATTGTTTAGAAGTTCGGCATGGAGCCGGGCAAAGTGTAGCGAACGTCAAGGTAAATCGTGTTGTCGTGGGTTCCCTTGGGCGCGGTTGAAGCGTTGTACCACAATTCGCGGTTCAGCCATTCGTACTGCCCCATAAAATTGATCGCGCCGTACCGGGGATTGCGCCAGATGGTCTGATTGAACCCGAAGGTGACTTCGTTGATCGACCGGTTCTGGCTCGATCCATGGTAGCCATACCCCACGAGCGAGGTGCCATTGGCGTCGACCATCACATCGCGGTCGATGTAGATCCCGCCGTAGTAGGTATAAAGCAGAGTATTTTTGATCGTCGCCTCGAGACCGTCGATAGTGGCGGCGGAGTGCACGGGATGCAGAGATCCGTTTGCCGCGACGACCAGGTCGGGGGCTTCGCCGAACAGATAGCGTCCCTCGCCGTCGTTCCAGAAGTTGGTGCTGATCACGCGCAGGTTGTTCGTAATGCCGGCGTTGACGCCGAACAGAAGTCCCGCACCCTGGGTGGTGGGATGCAGGTTGTACGGCGCGGCAATGGTAACCGCTCCCGTGGTCGCATTCTGGTTCAGTGCTGTCTTGAATGTGCTTACCACGCCACCGACTTCAAAGTGGAAGCGCGAACTGGGGTCCCATGCGAGCTTGGAGATGAAATCCGGCGTGAACGTGGGAGTGGACAGATAACTTCCGGCCGGGCTCGAGGATAAGCCGTTGCCATTGTCGAGTTGGGTTTCCGCGAGGCCGGTAAGAGCGGATGGCAGGACTGCGGCAGATCCGCCGCCCGAGCCGCCCATGTACTGATCGGCCTGCTCGACGGAAAATCCCCAGACGAATTTATCGCCCGCGTGGATCAGGACACGCGCGCCTCCCTGCCGCGACCATGTAAGGCCCGCAAGGTAGTTGATGTCTATTTCCTGTCCGTAGAAGAGGTCGCCCGGCAATGCGGACAGGCCGCGCCGGTTCGGTGTCAACATGCTCCAGCTCTGGCCGGCCAGGAATTCGATCGGACCTTTTCGGGTATCCACCCAGAACAGGCGAAGGCGCGGGACGATAGCGCCATTGGTGACCTGCATGTTCGCGGCGCCGCTGGTGCCGTTAAAGTCGAACTCGTTGTATCCGATGAAATGAGCGCCCTTCCAGTCGCCGTCGACGCGCAGGCCGAGCCGCGAGTTCTGCAGGGTGAACTTGGTTTCCGACAGGTTGCCGTTCGCCGCGTTGTTTAACGGAACGCTGCCGAAGTTGGAACCCATGCTGGAACCCGCGTTCTTGTCGCGCCAGAAAGGCGTGAAGTCCATGAAGCCGACCGGGACGATGCAGACGTTGCCGAGGCGAAGATAAGGTGGAACCTGGTTGGCATCCGGCGGCGCTTCGCACGGGTTGCCACCGCCGGCGTTCTGGGTCGAGCCGGCCTGTGGATTTGGCGCCGGCAAGGCGACGGAAACCGGCATGACGCTCGGAGAAGGCAGTACTGGCAGGACCGGCAACAGGCTGGCGATGTCACCAAGATTGGTGCGCGAGGTCGCCTTTGCCGGAGTGGGGGTTGTCGACGCCACGCTGGCCGGCGCAGCCGTCGCGCCCGTTACTTTCTCGATCAGTTGCTGCTGGTTCTGCAGCATTTGCTGCAAAGCCTGCAGTTGTTTCTGCTGTTCCGCAAGCGCGGCTTTCAGGCGAGTTATTTCTTCGTTCTGTGACTGCGCGGCAGGTGCGGCGCTGGTCGTTGTACTGGATTGAACTGCTGTCGTAGTAGAGTCGTCCGTGCCGCCGAACAGACTCGAACCGACCAGCATGGACGCCAGCAGGAACGAGGCGCGACGAACGGACATCTTGCCTGGATTCATTCAATTCTCCCTTTTGAAGTCCCAGAAAAAAATCTCTGGGCAAAGCTACCCCGGAAGCGGACCCAAACACGGAAGCGCACCGGCGCGGCGGTACCGTCCGGCACAGTTTGGATTGCAACGCGAGCTTTGAGCTTAGCGGCCGTTCTTGGAAACTGAATGACTATGTTGTGAAGAAACTGTTACGAAGTTAACTGAATTGTTACTACAACTATCAACTCATGTGGTGATGCCTTACGTCGACGCCCTTGATCAGGAAAAGAACGTCTTCGGCGATATTCGTAGCGTGATCGGCGACGCGTTCCAGGTTGTGCGCGATGAAGATCAAATCGAACGCGGTTCCGGCGGGGGCCTCCCCTTGTTCAAGCATACCGAGCAGCTCCCGATAAACGGAATTTTTCAGGTCGTCGACTTCATCGTCGGAGGAGAGCACGCTGCGCGCCAGCGCTTCGTCCCGCTGTACGAAAGCGTCGAGGCTTTTCCGCACCATCGACTCGACGATCTTCGACATGTGCGGCACGTCCACCAGCGGCTTCAGTTGCGGCCTGCCGAGCAACGAGATGGAGCGCTGCGCGATATTGACGGCGAGGTCGCCCATGCGTTCCAGATCGCTGTTGATCTTAATCGCCGCGGTTAGAAAACGGAGGTCGCGCGCGACGGGCTGGTGCAGGGCCAGAAGGCGGGTGGCGAACTCGTCGATTTCGATGTCGAGCTGATTGATGCGTTCCTCGGATTCCCAGATGTTGACCATCAGGGCGTCGTCGCGCTCGACGAGGGAACGGATACTGTTGTGGATCGAGGTCTCCACCAGTCCGCCCATTTCGAGAATCTTGTTCTGAAGCTCGCCGAGTTCGAGGACAAAGGGCCGCATGTGCCGTTGCGAAAAAAAAACTGTTAGAAAAACAATAGCAGTTCTGGTACCCGGCTGTGCGAGGGCGTTAAAATAATTTGTATACGAAGGCGATGGGGTTCGCCGAAACCGCCGCGACGGCTGATGACTCCTGGCACAAATGAACGCTGGAGTCTGAATTTGCAAACTGTTCTGCTGATCTCGCTGGGCGCAATCGTCGGCGCCAATCTTCGTTATTTCGTGGCGCAATATGTGGCGCGGCTCGTCCCATCGACGTTTCCATACGGGACGCTCGTAATCAATATTTCCGCGAGCTTTGTGCTGGGATTTTTTTTGATCTGGACCACCGAACGCGTGCTGGCGGACCCACGCTGGAGGCTCTTCGCCGCGGTGGGGTTTTGCGGCGGCTACTCCACGTATTCGAGCTATGCGTTTGAAACGTTCGCCCTTTTCGAAAAAGGGCAGCTGGCGCTGGCCGCATGGAATATTCTGGCTACGAATGCGATCTGTTTCGCAGCCGTGATGCTGGGCGCCGCGCTGGCGCGCATTCTATAGCGGGATTTAGCCATGAACCTTGCCGTGCAAGTCACCATGTACCTGAACGAATCCGACAAATGGGACCAGATTCTGCAGATGTTGCGGCGGGAGGGCGTTGCCGGCGCCAGCGCCTTCCACGCAGTCGCGGGGTTCAACGGAAGGAACCGCGTGCACACGGCGCACCTTGTGGAATCCGGTGGCGATCTCCCGGTCATGATCGTATTCGTCGATTTCGCCGAGCATGTGAACCGGGTGCTGCCGAAGCTGTTCGAGCTTGCGCCGCACCGTCTCATTGTGCGGGAGAATGTCGTCATCGAACAAGGCAATCTCGATTGACGCCGCGTGATAGGATGCCTGGACATGAGTTATAAAATTGTCGGCCTGAAGGCGATGGGAGCGGTCCTGGCGATTTCGGGCTTCTGGACCATCAACGCCCAGGCGCCGGCGCCGAGCCCCAACTTCACGGGTACGATTCACCGGCTGAAGGAAGACCCGCCGGGGCAGATCACCTATATTCATTTCGATGCGGGCGCGCGGACGAAATGGCACGTCCACGAGAAAGGCCAGATCGTCTTCGTGGAAGAGGGCGTGGCCCTTGAGCAGCAGAAGGGCGGACCCGTCCGGGAGATACATGCGGGCGAGGCCATCTGGTGTCCACCGGGCGTGCCCCACTGGCACGGGGCCGCGCCTGATAAAGGCGGCACTCAGTACAACGTGACCCGCGGCGGCATTACCTGGCTCGACCCGGTTACGGACGCCGAATATACAGCGAAACCCGTGCGGAAGTAAATCGCGGCTTTACTTCGCGGCGGCCATCGCCTTAGGCGCAGGCTGCGCGTGGCCCAGTATGGAATGCGGCCGGTAGGGCTTCTCCAGCGCGGCGATTTCTTCGGCGGATAGCTTGATATCCACCGCCGCGATCAGTTCCTTGAGCTGATGCGTCTTCGTTGCGCCAATAATCGGAGCGGTGATGCCGGGCGCCTGCAGCACCCATGCGCAGGCGACTTGCGCGGCAGTCACGCCACGATCTTTGGCAACAGCGGCCACGGCGTCTGCCACGGCGAAATCGTCGGGGCTGTAATACATGTCTTTGGCAAAGGTGTCGACTTCGGAACGGGCGGTGTCGCCCCCTTCGCGCCGCCGCGTACCGGTCAGAAAACCGCGGGCGAGCGGACTCCAGGGAATGATCCCCAGACCCTGGTCGATGCAGAGCGGGATCATCTCGCGCTCTTCTTCGCGATAGACCAGGTTGTAGTGATTCTGCATGGTGGAGAATCGATGCCAGCCGCGTTCTTTGGCGGTATAGAGGGCCTTCGAGAGCTGCCAGGCGGCCATGCTGCTGGCGCCGAGATAACGTACTTTGCCCGCATGTACCAGCGAATCGAGCGCATCGAGCGTTTCTTCGATCGGCGTATTTGAATCCCAGCGGTGAATCTGATAGAGATCGATGAAATCCATCCCCAGGCGCCGCAGTGAATTGTCACAGGCTTCGATGATGTGTTTGCGGCTGAGACCGCGGCGGTTCGGGCTCTTGCCCATGGGTCCGTGGACCTTCGTCGCTACCACGACGTCGTCGCGGGAAGCCATTTCACGCAGGTGAAAGCCGGTGATCTCCTCGCTTAACCCTACGGAGTAGACATCGGCTGTGTCGAAAAAATTGATGCCGGAATCAAGCGCCAGCTTGAAGTGCTCACGGGCGTCTTCTTTGCCCACGTGCCAACCCTTCGTGCCCAGCGCCCATTCCGGCAGTTCGCCGCCGCCATAGCTCATGCATCCGAGGCAGAGGCGCGATACGGTGATTCCCGTGTTACCAAGCGTTCGATATTGCATCGTCTCCGATTCTAGACGATGGCGTCATTGGGGTGGCGCCGGCGGCGGCGGAGGTGGCGGTGCGTAATCCCAGTCACGATGGTAATGATTTCCGTCCCGGTCATAACCGGGGTCGGGGTATATGTCGAGGGGCTGCTCAATGCGGAATGTCAATACCGACTCGGCAGGAATGTATACGCGCTCGCCCCGGGTTGCCACGGCAGCGCCGGCTCCGGCGGCTCCGCCGGCCAAAGCGCCGATGGCCGCTCCTTTACCGCCGCCGGCGATGGCGCCGAGCAGCGTGCCGACGATCGCTCCTCCTCCCGCGAAAGCTCCGGTGCGCGCGCCTTCGTGGGCGTGGTGAATGTGTTCGGCATCCGAAGTGTCAATCGAATACCGGCGTCCGTCGACCGTCACGGATTCCATATCGATGGCGAAATCGTGCGGCCCAAACCGGCGGACGATGAGCTCAGCGGGAGACCCGCGCGGGATCACTACGCGCCCGTCGGGCGCCATGACGTCATTTACAGTGTGGCCGGGATAGATCCGCCCATCGGCGTCGCGCACGTCCACCGTGGCGTCGCTGCGGACCTCGACTCGTGTGCCTGGCGGGATCGGCTCAGCCGGCGCGGAATTTACCAAACCAAACGCAACTCCCATGAGTGCAAGGATGGATACTTTCATAAATCCTCCACGCCTTCAAGAGCAATCCCGCTGCCACGGGAGCCATAATAAGAGGGCACCCATGAAGCCCATTCTGTTCGGGATATTACTCTTCAGTTACGGCTTTCGCGCATTCTGCGCGCCTTCCGCGCCGCTGCCGAAGAAGCCCCGGCTGATTGTAGCCGTGATTGTCGATCAGTTCCGCTACGACTACCTTCTGAGGTTCCGCAACGACTACAAGGCCGGATTCAAGAGGCTGCTCGATCAGGGCGCCGTCTTCGACGACGCGCATCACATTCATTACCCGACAGTGACTGCCGTCGGGCACGCGACGTTTCTGAGCGGCGCGACGCCTTCGCTAAGCGGCATTGTCGCGAACGAATGGTACGACCGGGAGACGAAGAAAAACGTTACCAGCGTTTCCGACGCCGGCACGACGCTGGTGGGCGGTGTTCCCGGCGCGGCTGGATCGTCCCCCCGCAGGATGCTGGTGAGCACGGTCGCGGATGAGATCAAGACGCAGGGCCAGAAGGTGAAGGTGATCGGGATCTCCATCAAGGATCGCGCCGCGATTCTGCCCGCAGGTCATACCGCGGATGCCGCTTACTGGTTCGATCCGGATTCGAACCATTGGGTGACCAGCTCGTATTACGAGCAGGCGTTGCCTGCGTGGGTGGAGGAGATCAATGCCTCGAAACCGCAGGAACGGGCCACCGGCGCGAGTTGGATGCCCCTCGATGCCAAACCAGGCGACAGGCCGTTTTGCACGATGGTGCGGGGGCAGGAAACGCGTTATTGCGGATCGCTCGAAGCCACGCCGTGGGGAAACGAGATGATCGAAGAATTTGCGGAACGCGCGCTTGCGGCCGAGAAGATGGGACATCACGACGGCACGGATCTGCTTTCGGTGAGTTTCTCGTCAAACGACTACGTCGGGCACGCGGTGGGGCCGGACGCGCCGGAAGTGCGGGATATTTCGAGGCGAACGGATTTGCTGCTCGGGAAACTTCTGGATGCACTGGACAGGCAAGTCGGACTGAACAACGTGCTGTTCTTACTGACCGCCGATCACGGCGTTTCGCCCGTGCCCGAAGTCAATAACCAGCGCCACATGCCGGGAGGCCGCATCAACGCCGGCGCCGTGAGAGATGCCATTGAGCGGGCTCTGTCCGCCAGATACGGTCCCGGAAACTGGGTCGCGGCGATTGTGGGGGAAATGCCTTATCTGGATCACACGCTCGTTCAGAAATACCAGGCGAACGAAGCGGATGTGGAGCGGACAGCGGCCGACGCGGTGCGCGCTCTGCCTCATGTTTTCCGCGTTTATACGGCGACCGAGGTGCGTCTGGGCGAAGTGAGCCGCGATCCCGTGGGAACGGCGATAATGTACGGCTACTTCGGCCCGCGCTCCGGTGACTTATATGTCATACAGGACCCGTATTACCTGTTCGGTGAACGGGGATGTCACACGGCACGCCATTCGATTACGATACGCATGTGCCCGTGATCTTTCTCGGACCCGGAATCAAAGCCGGACACTACTATGAAAAAATAGCGGTGAACGATATTGCGCCGACGCTGGCCGCGATTGCGGGTGGAGAGCGAGCGGCTCCATCGGGCGCATACTGCAGGAACTGTGGCAAAGGCCAAATCATTCCAAAGCTCTGACAAACTCCCTGCCCAATCCTGGGGATGGTGCTGCGGGACGACCTGC
>CAWBIS010000150.1:0-31423 GCA_963788485.1 Terriglobia bacterium | reverse complement strand
CCGAGCGAACACCCCTCGGGATCACCCAAAACCGGCCAATGGATTCACTGATCCGGGACATTGATCCTGACGCGAGGATTACCCTCCGTCAACGTGAGCAATGTCCTGAGCGAAGGAAAGAAACAGCAGGTCATCGCGCTGGGCCAACTGGGATGGTGTTGGAACGGAAACCAAAAATGGTGACCAAAAAGGGCCGTCACACGATTGAGGACGTTCAGAACTCAACATCTTTCTCCGGTTGTGCGTCTATATTTGCTAGCGGAGGCTGACCATGAAACTCTCCATTTGGATGCTCTTCCTGTCCGGTGCGGTGGTAATCGCCCAAACCGCTCCGGTCAAAACTGTGAACTCGGAATGTCCCGTCACAGGCAATCAGCCTGCCCCGTTTTTTCGCGGCGGATACTGTTTCATCAATGATCGGGTGTCTTTACGAGTCTACGCGCCGGATGGCGCCTTTGCTTTTGCCACGGTGCCCCGGCTACCCGGAAACGATGCGGCCCTGGTCGATGACGTAGCCGTGGATTCCGCCGGTGGCTTTGTGCTGGCGGCCTCTACCCGAACTGTGAGAGGCCTCGTTCTGCTTGACCAGTACGGAGGACAGACGGACTTCATTCCGATCACTGGCTTTTATCCCGCACATGTTGCGGTCTCCGAGGATCATTCCATCTGGGTTGCAGGCAGCTTCGGCCCGAAATCCGGTGACCATATGCTCATACACAAGTACTCGAGGACGGGCAATGAGCTGGGTTCTTACCTGCCGTTTTCCAGTTTTCCGGCAGGAACGATCGTTCCGATTATGACCGGACCCGATACCACGATTGTGGCGGGCGGAGGCATCGTCGCGGTGACCGCTCGCTCGGGTCCGGGCTCCAACACCGCACCCCTGCGCGAACTCATCCGCATGGATTATTCGGGAAATATTCTGACGCGTACTCGTCTCGACAACGTCCACGAGCAGAGGATGGTTTTGACCGCGGATGGAGCTCTCTATCGTTGCGACAACGTCGCGGGCCTGCCTGTCTATCGGTTCAGCAGCTCCGGTGCGCAAACCTGGCAATCCGTGGCTAAGCCGGCGAAGGTGAGCGCACTCTTCGGCAGCGATCAGGGCGAGCTGGTCTACAGAGTTTCGAATAACTCCGAAAAAGTCACGTTGCAGTGGTATCCACAACCCTAGCCTGGACAACCTGCGGTTGCCGCGACCACTTTGTTCCGGCGAAGCGATCTGGCCGCTGGCTGACCCGAACTCCGTCAGGTACTCGGATTTGAAGTCTGAGGCGTGCGCTGCGAAGGTCGGGACGACAAACACCAAAGCGAGGCACAGTCTTACACCGCCTGGTATGGGACGGCCTGGCTTAATCAGCTTTCAGTGGGCTTTCAAACGCGTCCAGCTTTAATGGAACGCGATGCGCGAACAGTCGTGCAATGGCTCGCACGATCGCGGCCTCTCCGCCCAACCCTTCGCTATCGCACGCAATGGCGGCGTGCGGTCTTCCCTGCAGAATCTTTTCGATCCATGTGCAGCAGTTTCGGCGGCTGCCCAGCTCCAGAAAAACGCGCGCGCCATCGGCATAGACACGGCGCACAAGACGAGGGAAGTCGACCGTGTTTGTGTAACCTTCCGCAATCGCCCGGGCCACTGCGGTTCGATTGGGGAGCACGGCTGTATAGTTGGCGGAGAAGTAAAGCGATGGCCCGGCGTCGCCCACGGTTTCGAGGTCGTGTATGCGAACCAATTCCTCCAATTCGGAGCGCGACGGAGGACAATGCATGGTAACGGCGATCGGCATTGGGACGGCAGCCGACTTCAGGCGCCCGAGGGCGCGGCTGCAGGCTTCTTCGTCTCCCGCGATGACCACCTGCTCGGGTGAATTCACCATGCAGAGATACGCGCGCGACTCCTGTCGAAGTGCCGCCCAGGCTTCGCCGGGCGTGGCTCGAACGGTCGAGGATCTCCACGAGAGAGGCGCCAACGCGGGCAGGTCCCATGCTTCGCGAATGGCGTTCATGCGTCCCTGCAATCGCGATCGGAACGCAGGGGACGAGTCCAGACGCTCGGTGAGCGTAATGGGAGAGCGCCAGATACGCAGCGCGGCAACCATGATCGCTTCACCGAAACTGTAACCGAATGCGCTGCGTGGTGCGATGCCAAAACAATCCCTCATGAGCATCGTCATAATGGACGAAATGCTCATGGCGCATTCGCCAAGGCCGATCACATCGGTCAGACCGAACGCCGCGCGCGAGAGGGGCTGACGCGGATAAAGCTCATCCACGTGCAGGTACCGGGCGCTCCGGCCGCACGTCATGCGGTCAAACTCATCCATCAAATGCGGGGCAATTCCAAACAGGTCGGCACCGGCTCCGGGATAAGGGCTGCCAACCCCCGGGTAAACGAAAGCGACGCCTGATCCTCCCAGTGGGTTTGGCGCAAAGCAGCTGCCCGCCGGCGTCTTCCATTCCTCCCCGGAAGCCACTGTCTTGGGCACGCCTCGCGCGAAGAGATCGAGTTCGCGCATCAGATCCGCATTCGTGCGGGCGACCAGGCTGAGGCCCAGACAATGCCTCCCGGTGTCGCGACAGCACATTTGCGCGGCGTGGGCTATGGCTTCGAGCGGCTCACCTTGTTGCGCCCGCGCTGCGATCGCGGCGGCCTCGCGCTGCAACTCTTCAACCGTATCGCCTGAAACCGGAATGAGTTTCAGCGACCGTATGCGAAGTGTCGTGACCGGCAGCTGGCGGATTTCTCCGCTCTCGCTGAGCGCGAAAGGCTCATCGCCCGCTATCTCGATAACGGCCTGGCGAACGCCCGTCGAAAACCACGGTCTTCGCGATGCGCGGCCGAATCCAGACGGCAGAAATCGATAGAAGAGGCTCAGAGCGGTGGTCTGAATGGTTTCGCAGATCGCGACTGCGGCCTGGAAGAGTTCCGGCTCGCCATCCGGTTCAGGCGCCACGGAGATGATGGCGTAGCAGGTTTCATTGTTTTGGCGTGCGCAGGTGCGCTCCTGGAGCGCGATGGCTCCCGCGCTGTCGGCGATCAGGACAGTGTCGGCGCGGCCGTCCTCAATATCGCGAATGGCCTGGCGGACATCCGCCGCGCTGGCGTCCGTTCTGCAAATGGCCGACTCCGGATCAAACCGGCGAAGCTGGTGCCGCAGAGCGTCAAGCGGGTCGTTCCCCTCGAACAGCTCGCGCGAACCCTCCAGCACACGGCGCGAGGCGGCGGCAAAATCCACCATCGCCACGATCGCCGCCTCCCGTTTCATGCCTCCGCCCGCGAGATCACTCTCAGCCCGAAATCGGAGAAGTGATAGATGCGAACCTTGTCCGCCGACAACCAGCCTTCGGCTCTGACACGCAGCCCGGCGCCGCTTCGCTCGATTTGCTTCAGCTTGACCTCGAGCTCGATTCCACGAGCCGCCGGAAGCACCTGGCCGCGATATTTCCAGGCCAGCGGCGGATCGATCTCGAACGCGGGTTCGGGAATCCCTTGCGCCAGTCGAAAGTGAATGATGTAGAACTGAACGGCTTGCAGCAACGCGTCGAGGCCCAGCGAACCGGGTTGCACCGGGTCCTGAAAGAAGTGCGCCTTGAAAAACCAATCGGAAGGGCGAATCGTTTTTTCGGTGCGAATCCGGCCCGGTCCGTCCGCGGGTCCGCGCAAAGCCGTGATGCGATCGAGCATGAGCAGATCGCCCGAAGGCATGCGCAATGGCCCCTCAAAGTATGGCCCGGTCTGTCCCGTGAGATCGATAAAAGCATCGGCAGGAGATCCCGCGGCGTCATCCGCGGACGGCGGAAGTCCGGCCTGACGGGAAAGATCTTCGGCGCCGAAAAAGCCGAAGGTAGTTTGCATGCGGAGCAACGGCAGGCCGTTCCATCGGCAATTGACCTCGAACGACGTCAACGTGATTCCGCCCGAATGGGCAACATTGGTCAAGGTGGTCTCGGTGACGACGACTCCCTGTATCCTGTCGACCGGGCAATGGATCACAGCCGACCCGTCGAGGTTGCGGAAGTAGAGACTCTCGGCCGCCCGCAGCGGGATGCCACTGTAACAGGCAAGCCATCCGCACGGCTGCAAGGCAATCTCCATCAGCACCGCGAGCGGCATCGCCTCGGATCCGGCACACTCGAAAAACCACGCTTCGGGATCGACATCGTATTCGGCGACGACGCGCGAGCCGCCGCGGGCGACGCCGAAATCGCCGTCGATGCGCGTGATTCGGGTCAGGAAATGATAGGGCGGCCCGGGCAACCGGGGAAGGCGCGTGGGGATGAAGCGCGCGAATGGAGGGCCGAAAGCATCGACCGGCGATCCCCATGCACAGGCGAGAAGGGCGGGATAATCCAGGGCCACGCCATTGACGCTGGCGACCGCCGCGGTTCCCGCTCGAACCGCAGCCGGCTCTTCGTCCAGCGGATACCCCGGAGCCAGACGCAACCCCATTCGGCGGCAATGGAACGCTTTGAGCCCGTCTACAGTGCACAACAGATCGGCGGAGATCAGGGGCTGGGGTGCATTCGACACTTGCTCGACAAAAAGTTCGTAGACCAGTAATCGCGAACGCGGCGTCACCTGTCCGCGGCAGCGCAATGAATAGGTGACATCCGGCAGCGGTTCGAAGCGCCAGGCGTCGTGCTGCAGGGTGAGCCCCATGGCCATCATGTAGAAAGCCATGGCCTGCAGGCATCCTTCGAACATGAGCGTGCCCGGCATACACGGGTCGCCTTTGAAGTGTCCTTCGAAAAACCAAAGATCCGGATGGATGGGCAGTTCAGCCCGAAGATAGCCCGGCCCGGCTTCCCCGGAGTGCTGCGTCAGATGAGTCACCGTGTTGAGCAGGAGCATGCCTGGTGAGGCGAATCCGGGCGACCGCTGGTGCGCGGCCGCCGATTCAAAGCCTTCACCGAAGCACTCCCACGCGCGGCCTGCCGCGGCCGCGGCGACTTGTTGGGGGGAATAAAAGCACGGCGTCCGCACGGACCTTTCGGGTGTTCCGATGATGCCGGCCGATTTCTCAAGCTCCTCGTCCGTAAAGAATCCGGCCTGGCCGTTCCGTACCGACAGGCGAGGCTGGTCTTTCGAATGGCAATCGTAATGGAAGAAGAACAGGCGCACGTCGCCCTGTCGCGCGTGGCGATCGACGTGGATCTCGTAACGAAGTGTTTCTCCCGCCTGTGGAAGGCTGCCATGATAACTGAGATCGCACCCGAGGAGCCGGTAGACGCGTTCGCCACGCACTTCGAGATCGATGCCCAGCCACGATATGAGCAGCAGATCGGCCTGGCCGGCTTCAATCATCATGCCCGGCGCCATCCGTCCTCGGTACATATACCAGGCATCGGCGCGAACGTCCGTCTCGGTAGTGATCGAGCCGGCCTGCATGCTCAGGGCGCGGCCCTCGATTGACATCACTCTGTCGGCCAGAAGCAGCGGCGGCGCCGGCAGACGCACCACTCGGGGGAAAGCCCCCAGTGGTTCGAACTCGCGCCCGAGCACCGCGGAGATGGGTCCGGAGGCAAGCGCTTCGAGCTCGCGCCGGGTCAGGCGACAAACGGACGAATGGACTGACGGGACCGCCGGCGTTTCGAGGAGCCGGCCTGCCAGGCGCAGGAAGGCGCGCTGCGAAGTTTCGAGAAATGCTTCATGCGGCCCGGCGCCGCAGGACTCGAGGAATCCGGTATGCGACTCCGCAAGGGCCCGCGCATAATGCCCGAACAGGCTGTCCTGAGGCGGCCGCTTTTCCGGCAATCTGATCGGCTCGGCGTGCGCGCGCAGGTGGAGTAATTTGCGCGGCGCAGTGCGTGCCGGTGCGCGAAACCTTTCGAATATCTCGCCGGCCGCGCCGCGCACGCCCGCGACAATCAGCTGCGCCGTCGCGTTCGCCGCCTGCCGCAGCGAATCGATTCCCGGGAGATCCATCGGGATTGCCGCGTGTTCGCGATTTACCAAAATGCGGCGTATGCGCGACGAGCAGGCGCCCTGCGGCCCCTGTTCGAGGAACACGCGTATTCCATCGCTCCAGGCCTGGCGGATCAAGCCGGGAAAATCTATTGGCGCGAGGGCCTGTTGGGTAAGCGCATCGGCGATGGCGGAACGGTGCGGCACGTAACGGCCGCCGCTCGCGTGCGAATAGAAGTAAACCGGTGAGGCAAAGCTTTCGCGATCATGCAGCGCCCGCCACGCATCCGCACACGGCCGGAACTCCTCGCAATGAACGACCAGATCGTAGTCGAGGCGCTGGGCCCTCACTCCTGCGCCGCCGAGAGCACGCATACAGATTTCCTCCGGTCCCGCGATCGAGTATTCATCCGGGGCATAGATTCCCGTGAGACGCAAGGCCGGCCATGCTCCCAGAAGAATATCGATTTCGGCGCGCGTTGCGCTCATCTGCCACACTTGCCATCTCACGCCCTGGGTAACCGCGAAGTCGCCGCCAAGCGCATGTTCCAGCAATCCGGCGCGCGTGAACTCATCATGGAAGACATCGAGATCGCGCCACACGCCGAACGCCGCGAGGCTGTTTGTTTCGCCCGAACTGATCCCGATCGCCGCATCGGGCTGGATTCCGAGGAGGCGAAGCGTGAACCCCGCATGAGCCTGCGAGAGCAGCGAGCTTCCCCAGAGCTTGTCGCTGGTTCCCGGCTCTCGCTGCGGGTCGAAGATCCACGAGGCAGCTGAAGTCAGCTTCGGAGACGAGTCTGAAAGCGAGTCGAGAAGCTCGGGGAAAGCGAGCAGCAAGGTTCGCCCCATGCCCGGATAAGCGGCTGCGGCGCCGGGGAAAACGAAGGCCAGGCCGCCTTGAACCGGGGCTTCGCGGAAATACACACCATCCAGTGAGAATGCCGGTGTGCCCGCCGCAAGAGTCTGCAGCGCGCGGCCGCATTTTTCGGCAAGCTCGTCGTCGGTGGCTGCAACGATGGCCAGGTTCGCGTTTGCATTGGGGCTGCGACACGTGCCGGATCGCAGCGCGTCCATCAGGTCGCGGCGGTTCTCACCCGAATAAACGAAGATCCTCGGAGCGGATTCGGTCGGCAGCGGACGCGTTTGGCGAGTCCCGGCCAGGTTGAAGCCGTTCGAGCCGGCGTAACGCCCCTGCGGTGCGATCCAGGGCCTGGCCGGAATCAGCGCGCCGTGGGTGCAGGCCAGCACCGCGCACGTTGTGTCGAGCAACGCCGAAGCCGCGTGCGGACGTCCGAATACCGCGCTCACGTCAAAATCCCGCACCGCAGCTTCCGCGGCCGCCGGCTCAATGAACGCTTTGGCTTCGTCACCCGCATCCGCGGAACGCTTCAATAACAGGAAGACCGCCGCATCGCCGGCGATGTTCCGTTCTCCTGTAAAAACTGCGTCCACAGCGGTTTCGTGCACGGGCTCGCAGGAAAGATCCACCGCTCCCACCACTGCCGCGTCCAGTTCTCCCGCCGCCAGAGCGCGTATCGCAAGACGTAACGCCACGATTCCGGAGAGTTCTTCCGCCATCACGGCAAAGCAGGGACCGCGCAGATCGTATTTGTTGCCGATCCGGTTGGCCACGATATTGCCGAGCCGTCCGATAACGCCTGCCGCGGTCAATGGCGGACAAATCGCATCGATATCTTCGGCGCTGAATTCCCCCCGCGCGAGAGTGCGCCAACGCAATCCGAAACGAGCTGTTTCGGCATCGCAGGCCATGCCCACAAACAGACCGGTGCAGAAGGGATCGAGTCCGGCGACGCTGTCGATCGCCTCGGAAGCCGCCTGCAGCGCCAGCACCTGCTGCGGCAGAGCCGCGGCCAGATCCGCAGGCGGGAAACCGAGGTAGCCCATATCGAGCGCAATCGTGTCTGTTTTGCGCTGCTCTGGTTCCCCGCGAAACACCGCGCGCGTGAACTCATCTACGCCGGTCGCCCCGCCTGCCGATACGCCGATGCCGACGACCGCGACGCGGGCAGCGGGCGCGGCGGTGGGCGATGCGCGGCGCAGAGAGCCGGCGTATTCTTCGACGATCAGATGGGCGTTGTTTCCGCCAAATCCAAAAGCGCTGAGCGCGGCGCGGCGGACATCCTTCGCCTCCCATGGTTCGTTGTCGAGGAGCAGGCGGAAGGGCGAATCCGCCAGTACATCGAGGGCCTCGGCCGGACGTGAGACATGCAGAGTGGCCGGGCGCGTTCGTTGCTCGATCGCGCCGATGAGTTTCAACAACCCAGCCATGCCCGCCGCGGTAATCGGATGGCCGAGGTTCGATTTCACGGAGCCGATAGGCACGTCCCGCGTTCCTTCGAAGACTCGCGATGCGCTGCGGATCTCGCAGGCGTCTCCAATGGGGGTCCCGGTAGCGTGGCACTCGAGGAGAGAAATCATGGCGGGCTCGATGCCCGCACAGACATACGCCTGGCGCATCGCCTGCTCCTGCCCGGAAGCGGACGGCGTCAGCAGACCCGCGGTGCGGCCATCGTTCGATAGCCCTATCCCTCGGATCACCGCCAGAATCCGATTGCCGTGCGCTTCCGCATCCGCCAACCTCTTTAAAGCCACAAAAGCCGCTCCCTCGGCGGGGAGTAATCCATCGGCACCGGTATGAAACGGGCGGCTCATTCCCATTCGGCTGATCGCCTGCAGCGCAGTGAATCCGATGTGAAGGAAAAGATCGTCCGCGCGATTGAGGCCCCCGGCGAGCATCATGTCCGCGCGGCCGTCGCGCAGTTCATCGCACGCCAGCTTGATGGCGTAGAGCGACGAGGCGCATGCCGCGTCCAGCGCAAACGTCTCGATGTCGAGGCCGAGCGCCCGGGCCAGGATTTGCACGGGCAAGCCCGAGACAAAGCGATTCTCAGGCCTGACTGTGGGGGGCACGCCGCTCCAGATCTCTTCGGCATACCGCGCCATGTTCTCCGACGGAAGCCCGAGATGCCCGACGATCGCGCCGGTCCGTTTTGAAACTTCTCCGTCGCCGATGCCTGCCTCGCGGAGCGCTTCGCGTCCGGCGTGCAGCATCCAACGAAACCCTTCGTCGTGCGCCTGGATCGCGGCAACCGGGATGGCGAATCCCGTGGGGTCGAACACGTGTGCAAAGCCGCGAACGTAACCGCCGCGATCCGTCCAGGAGCGATCCGGACCATCGCCGAGCACGCGTTCTTTCGGGATACGCCACCGGCTTTCAGGGTACGCGGAGACCGCATCGCGCTTGCCCACGACCAGGCTCCACAAGTCTGACGGGCTTAAGGCCTCGGGAAAAACGCAACCACGTCCGACGATCGCGATCGGGTCGAAATTCATTCGCTCGGAGCGGCGTACATCTCAACGTCGCTCATCACCGCCACCACATTGCCCGCGGATGAAGTGAACGCGACTTCGCAAACGATCTTGTTGGCCCCCGCGGTCCTGCCGGTCACGCGACAATCGAGCCGTCCCTCATCGCTTTCGACCTTGCTCGTACGAATTTCGCCGATCCGTGCGGGCAAAGTGAGTTTGCCGAGCGAGTGGAACCCCCATAGCCGAGCCAGTTGCAGACCGCCGTCCAGCATGGCGGCGTCGGAGCGGCGGTAGCCGTCGCGCCATTGGCGTTCAACGGTGCCAGTCACGGTGCCGAGTATGCCCCTGCTCGAAATGCCGGAGACTTTCTGAATCACCTGAAAAGCGGGCCCATGGAACAGCAGCTTTCCATAGATCTCATCGCTCGTCCAGGGCGAATCCATCATCGGCCCGGGATGCTCGCGTTGTTTGGCAAGTTCCGCACGGTCCGGGTCAGGAAGCAGGGTGGCTTCATAGTGGCGCACACCGCCCGGTCCGGTTATTTCGTAGACGCCTTCGCCGCGCGGCCGGATAAAGAGAAGGTTGCCGATGTCATGGAAGTGATCCAGGCGGACTCCGCGCAACACTCTGAAGTTGGTGCAGACATATTGGGGTGCGGCGCCCCCCTGCACCCCGGCGCAGCGCAAAAATAATTCGAGCGCCTCCACGGCAGGCAGAATCGGGACATCCTGAATGCGGTGATCGGCGAGGAATGGGTGGGAGTGCCGATCGATGCGTACGCGGAGCTCGCGCGAACCGGCCGGGTGCGCGCTTCCCCGGATCACTTCGATTTCCTTCGCCGGGGCATCCACAAGTTCTTCCACGAATGCGGCCGCGCCCTGATCGAATCCGAGTATGGAGACGCCCTGAGCCGCGAAGCGCCGCGCCAGGGCCGGCGTTACCATGCCACCCTCCCAGGGGCCCCAGTCGATGACTTTGACCAGCGTCGCGTCGCCTCGCCGCACCGCTTCGGCGCGCGCCATATGATTCATGGCTTCGTTCGCCATGGCGTATGCCGCCTGGCCCGCATTGCCGTAGCGCGCAGCCACGGACGAGAAAACGCAAAGGATGTCGAGAGGATCGCCTCTGGTCGCATCCAGCAGCGCTTGCAACCCCTCCACCTTGGTCGAGAAAACGCTGTCGAATTGTTCGCCCGTGAGGTTCTCAATACGATGGTCCGCCAGAATTCCGGCGCCGTGAATGACTCCGGTAATGGATCCCCACTCCCGCCTCGTTTCATCGAGGGCGGCGGCGAGCGCGATGCGATCGCGCACATCGAGGGTTGCGTAGCGGGCCTGTGCGCCGGTATCGGCGAGAGCGTGAAGCGTCTCCTGTACCGCAGCGGCGTCGCTATCGCTGCGCCCGAGCAATAAGAATCTGCCGGCGGTTCGCCGTGCGACCGCGATGATGCATTGCGCCGTAATGCCGCGGGCTCCACCGGAGACGACAATCACGGATTCCGGCCCGAGATTCGGACCAGTACAAAACGATACCGCCACGGTGACCGGAGTCGTGCGCCGGCCATCGCCTTTTAATGCGATTTCGATTTCCGGACCGCCCGCAACCAGTTCCTGCATGATCGCGACGGCAATCTCATCCGGCGTGCGCGTCCGCATCTCGACATCGATCGATTTGACGCGCGCGCGAGGCCACTCGATGGCAGCCGTTTTGGCAAGACCGGAGAGCCCCCCGGTCCTCGGGTTGTGGATATCGCGCGCCACCACCAGAACTCCGGATTCGGCCGCGAAACGGGGTGCCAGTGTCTGCGCCATACGCAGAACATCCCAATTCACCGTCGCATCGCCGCGCAGGCCCTCAAGCGAAATGACGGCACGCTCAGAGGCCGATACGGAATCCACGACGCGGGCTTCATAGCCTCGGTCGCGCAGGTGCTGCGCAAGCAAGGGCGCAATGACACCGTCGTTCGTAATCGCTACCGGGCCATCGGTGAGATCGAGAGTTCTGTGGCCAACCGGCGGCGCGACCATCTCGACGACCGCGTGGCGCGCGATTGCCGCAATCGTCTCAGACAGCTCCACCCGAGGCGGTTCGACGGAAACAGATCTGCTCCCCGGCGCGCTGAAGAATTCGATCACATCGGCGATACTGCGAAGATCGCCGAGGGCGGCGGTGTCGATCTCCGCCAGCCGCGGGAATTTCTCCTGCAGGGCCGAGAAGATTTCCACGCGCTTGATACTGTCGATGCCGAGATCCGCTTCGAGCGACATGTCGCGATGCAGAGTCTCAACGGGATATCCGGTCTTCTCGCCGATTTGCATGAGCACGATGTTTGCGATATCGGCGGCAGGCGATGCGTGGCCGTCGAGGTACGCCGCGATTTCGCCGAGCGTACTCAGCCCCGCTATACTCGCCGGTTCGAATTCTCCAACCGCGGGGAGCCGTTCCTGCAAGGCGGAGAAAATCTCTACACGCTTGATGCTGTCGATGCCAAGATCCGCTTCGAGCGACATGCGGGCTTCGAGCATCTCCGGCGGATAACCCGTTGCAGAAGCGACAACGCTCCAAAGCAGATCGCGAACGTTTGCGTCCGCGTGCTGAGCGGGACTCTCCGCGGCGGCCTCCGGACCTGGCGCCGGTGCGGGGACGGCCGATGCGGGGACGGCCGATGCTGGGACGGAAGGAAGCTCAAAAGCCGGAAGAGCCGCGGGGGCACGCAGACTTACCGGCGCTTCGGCAGCCTGCCCTCCGGTCTGCCCCACCGTACCGAGATACGCGGTTTCCATCGCGCGCAGAAAGCTTTCGTGACCTTTGGCCAGATTGGCCTGCCAGTTGCGATGAGCCTCGCTGATCGACTCCTGGAAGATTTTGTATGCCTGCCCCAACTCAGGCGCCGAGGGTGTGCCCGATCTGGATTGGACGGGAACGGCGATCGGAGTGGAAACTGGTTTTGGCAACGCCGCCGCTCCGCCAGGAGGTGGGTACGGCCGGCCGTAGTTGCCGCCATTAATCCGGATCGCAAAACGATCCGCGCCTTGAGCAGACGCCTTCTCGACCTGATGGCGCTCCCGCAACGCGCGCCAGTTCATCGGAATTCCCAGCGCCGCCATCTGTCCCAGGCCATGCCACAGCGATGTCACCCCGTGTGCGCGCGGCCGGTCGAGCGCGATCGCCTCATGTGGCCGATCCGCCAGAATGGCGCCAACCAGAGAAGTAAGAACCGCGGATGGGCCCACTTCAATGAACGTGCGTACGCCGTCCGCGTACATCCGCTCCACCATGGGCTGAAAGCGAACCGGGTGCGAGAGTTGCTTCGCCAAACGTTCCTGCAGCCGCTTCGGATCCTCGGCGAAGAGACCGCCGTCGAAGTTCGAATAAACCGGCAGGGCGCGGCGCTCCATCTTGCAGGTTTTCAGGAAATCCTGAAATGGCCTCACCGCCGGGCGCACCAGCGGGGAGTGGAACGCTGTCGAGACCGGGAGAAGAATCGCCGCCAACCCAGCCGCCGCGCATCTGCTCGCCGCTTCATCTATGCAGATTCGCTTGCCGGACAGGACCGCCTGGCGGGAGCTGTTGTGATTGGCGACCACAAGATCGAGTCCCCATTCTTCGATGCGCTGCTGCAGGGATGCGCCATCCATGGCGACGGAGAGCATCGCCCCTTCGCCGGGCGAAGCCGCCGCCATCAACTCACCGCGGCGCCGGGCGATTTCAAGCATCGCGTCGAAGTTGACGATACCCGCAGCGAACAGGGCCGTGATCTCGCCGAAGCTGTGACCGGCCACGCAGTCCGCGGCTACGCCGAGCCGGTTAAGGATGGCGAGGAGAGCGGCGCTGGCTGCGCCGATCGCCGGCTGCGCCGATTCGGTTGCAGCGAGGCGATTCGTCTGGACTTCACGCTCCGCCGTCGAAAAGACCGGCGGCGGGAAAACCGCTGGTGCGAACGCTGACGCCGCGTCCCATGTACCGATGCAATCTTCGAATGCCATCGCCAGGTCGCCGGTCATGCCGACGTACTGGCTGCCCTGGCCCGGGAAAAGGAAGGCGACTCGCCCAGGCTTGTTGCCGTCGCCGCGATAGAGACCCGGCGCCCGCGCGCCGGTCTCGGCCAGAGCCTGTATTCTCCGCAGATCCTGGCTTGATTCGCAGACGATCGCCAGACGCTGCGCGGCGCCGGCATCGAACGAGAACTGGCTTTCGAGCGCTGTCTGCGCCAGTGGCTGTTTTTCCGCAAGCTCCGCCAGCGAGCGGCAACGCATGGCCAGATCGGATGAATTCTTCGCGCCGACGAGGATCAATTCCGCAGGAGCGGTCCAGCGCCGCTGCGGCAGGATTCCGGAGGCGTACTCTTCGAGCGTCACGTGGAAGTTCGTTCCACCAAAGCCAAACGCACTCACCGAAGCGCGCCGGGGATGATCCGCGCTGCGGACCCAGGGCCGCGTGCGCGTATTGATATAAAAAGGACTACTCGCGAGGTCGAAGGCCGGATTCGGGCGTTCCACTTTGATCGTCGGCGGCAGCACTTTGTGATGGAGCGCCATCACGGCCTTGAACAATCCCGCCGCACCCGCCGCGGCTTTGGCATGGCCGATCTGCGATTTCACCGAACCCAACGCGCACCATTGCTTCCGGTCCGCCGCGGAAGCTGCGAAGACCGAAGTCGTGCTCTCGATCTCGGCGGCATCGCCCGCCATGGTGCCCGTGCCGTGCGCCTCCACCAGTTGCACGGTCTCGGGGCCGTAGCCCGCCGATTCATAGGCGCGCCGCATGGCTTTGGCCTGGCCGCCCGCCAGCGGCGCGTAGATACTTTTGGAACGGCCGTCGGACGAGGAACCGATGCCGCGAATCACGGCGTAGATGCGATTGCCGTCCCTCTCCGCGTCTTCCAGCCTCCTCAGCGCGACCATCGCCAACCCTTCGCCCAGAACTGTTCCGTCGGCCTGGTCCGAAAAAGGCCGGCAGTCGCCGGTGGGCGAAAGGGCGGGGGTTTTCGAAAAACAGACGAACATCGAGACATCGTTGAAGGTATCCGCGCCGCCCGTTATCACCAGGTCGGAGTTTCCAAGCTGGAGCTGCGCGGCGGCCATGGAGAGCGCCGAAAGCGAACTTGCGCACGCCGCGTCCGTCACACAGTTGGTGCCGCCGAGGTCAAAGCGGTTGGCAATGCGCCCGGCAACCACGTTGCCGAGCAACCCGGGGAACGTATTCTCCTGCCACGGAACATAAGAGGCGGCGATGCGTTCGCGTATCTCGCGTACCTTCTCTTCCGGAATGCCCGATTCGCGCAGGGCCTTCGTCCACACAGGGGCCTGCAGGCGACTCGCGACTTCGAGAAACAATTCCTGCCCCGAGGTAACTCCCAGAATCACGCTGGCACGCTCGCGATCGATGCCGCGAAACTCTCCATCAAGGGCATCGTCCAGCACCTGTTTGGCGACAATCAGCGCCAGAAGCTGGCAGGTATCCGTCGCCGACATCGCCGAGGGTGGAACGCCGAATTCGATCGGATCGAAGTTGACGTCGTCGAGAAACGAACCGCGCTTGCAATAGGTCTTGTCGGGCGCGCGCGGATCGGGATCGTAGTGATCCTCGATCAGCCAGCGCCGGGGCGGCACATCGCGGATGAGATCGACGCCCGCGAGGATGTCCCGCCAGAATCCATGGCCGTTCACGGATCCGGGAAACAGGGCGCTGACACCGATGACGGCCAGCGGGCTGAAGGGCTCAGGCATGCGCCAAAATGGCCTCGCTGGTGATCCTGCGAGGCGCGAACCGGAACAGCCCGGCGGGGATTTTCACGCCGGAGGCGCGCAACTGGTGCGCGCGTGTGATGGACGCCGCGCCGGCCATCAGGTTCAGCGCGATCTGTCCCACGCTTCGCTGGGCGGGATCTTCCATGAATGAGCCGGCGACCCACTGATTGAACGCGCCCATCGCCGGTCCGCACCAGATCTGATAGTCGATCGCGCGGCCGGGCGTGCCTTCGAGAGGCCAGCGGCTGGATTGCCCGAGATACGAGCGAAATACCAGCGCCATGCGATGCCGGGGTTGGCGTTCGGCGTGTTCCACTTCCGCCGGTTTGAGCTTCAGAAAGAAGCCGCGCGTCTCGCGCCAGACGTCGTCGAGACTCTGGCGAAAGATGTCGCGTTCGAGGGACTGTCGGGCGTCCGGCGGCAGGTCTTCGAGCGAATGGTATCTCTGGTAAAGCTCATAAAGCTTTGCCGCGCGTACGGCGAAAAGGGTACCGCGCTTGAGCACCTGAACCTTCACACCCATTTCGAACATGTCGCCGGCCGGAGCCATCATGACGTCCGCCACTCCGGCCTGCGCGAGCATCTTCTTCGCCACTGCGCTCTGACCGCTTTCGCGCGAGCATTGATTGATGGAGCCGGTAAGCACATACCCGGCCCCGAGCGCGAACGCCGCTGCAACCGCCGCGGGAGTTCCGATTCCGCCGGCTGCGCCAATCCGGATGGGGCGCCGGTAATGAAACTGCTCCGCCATCTCGTCGCGCAGGCGTAGGATCGCAGGCAACAGGACCGTCAGCGGGCGATTGTCCGTGTGGCCGCCGGAGTCGGCTTCGACCGTGATATCTTCGGCGAGAGGAACGCTCCGCGCGAGCGACGCTTCTTCCTGTGTCAGTTGGCCTTTCGAAACGAGCGCCCCGAGTATCGGCTCCGGGGCGGGGCTGAGAAACTGGCGAGCCACCTCCGGTCTTGAAACCTTGGCGAAAAGATGATTCGCACGGACGATGGCGCCGTCGGGTGCGCTGCGAAGGCCGCTGCAGGCGTAACGCACGACACTCGGGCGAACGGACATGAACGCGGAAGCCGAAACGCGCCGGACAGCGTGATGCAGATACAGGTCGACCGTTCTCTCTTCCAGTTCGGGATCCTGCGGAGAATGGATGAGATTGGAACCCCATAGAGAATCGCCGCGAAGCCTGCCGAGTTCCGCGATGGCATTTTCAATGCGATCGAGCGGCAGACCCGCGGCTCCGAAAAACCCGGGCATGCCCTCCTGCGTAATCGCGGTCACCATCTCCACGCCGGCGATGCCGTTCGCCATTTCACCGCAGATATAAGGAAAACGGGCTTGGTGGACCTCGGCCATCGACGGGTCCCCCAATTGAGAGGGCGTGATGCCCGGTAGAATGCCTGCCGGGGAACGGGAGCCCGGACAAGGAGATAAAGAAACCTCAACCGACTCATCGCGCGGATCACGGAACAGATAGGCGATCTCGCCGGGACGCTCGACCGCGAGTGACAGCCCAGATTCGGATTGTGCGGCTCGACGATTTTCCAACCGGAAGACACGAGGGTAGCATACGCTTTCAGACACCCAATAATCGCAGGGGTCCGAAGGCCAGCGTTCCCAGAATGAAATGGCTGATTGAGACTCCGAGGAGACTTCTCTGCCGCGCGTACATCGCGCCGAAGAGCAGGCCGCTGACCATCGCCACCATGCCCGTCCAGAAGCTGAAATGCAAATGGACGACGCCGAACTGAACCGAGGTAAGCACGATGGCAATCATCGTCCGCCGCGGGCCCGTCAGGAATCTTTCGATGGAGCTCTGCAGGAAGCCGCGGCCAATCAATTCCTGGGCTGGAGCTACGAAGAAGTACGAAGTCACGGTGGCCCAACCGCCCCAGTAGGTCCAGTCGACAAGCGGCGCCTGATAATCCTCCGGCCGGAAATGAACCAGCAGCGCTTTCACGCCCACCATCAGCCCGAACGCCGCTGCGGTGATCACGAGAGATTCCGCGAGCGATCGCTGCCAGTTCTTCATCGTCCACCCGTAATCCTCGGGGCGCGGTTTGTGTTTCATCATGAACGCGACCGCCAGCCCGATCTGCAGCACGAGGAAACCGAAACTGATCGCCTCAACCGAAGCCCGCCGCAGATTAATATCCAGCTTGACCACGTTCTGCATGAAAGACAAAGCGATTGCGTAGAGCGACAGCACAATGACGATAAAGGAAGCCATTGTGCCGAACTCCACCCGTATGCGCGAAGCTTCCTCCAGTTCGGCGTTCTTGCGGATGATTTCGCCAAGCGCACGCTCCAGCCGGAATTCGCGGGCCTCCACTTTGACTGCCATCATGCCGAAAGCCTCGGCGGCCGCCTCGATCTCCGGCCGGCTGGTTCCCGGTCTGGTCAACTCGTAAATTCTCTTTGCCGAATCGTAATTGCCCTCCGCGACCTCCATCGCTGCGGATGTAAGTTCCGCCAGCGGACCTTCGATAGGGGAATCCATACCGCAGTATTATGCACCAGCAGCGATTTTCGGCCCTGAGTGGCGTGCTGGAATTGTAAATTGCACAGGAGGAGGCGTGGTGCCGGGGGATTTGTCTCTTAGTGTCGAACGAGAGCTGTCGGAAGTCGTTCGGGTGAGCCACAATATCGCCGCATTTCTGAACGAACGTCCTTTGTCCCCCGATTGCAGGCTGGATGTGCTGCTCTGCGTGGAAGAGGCATTGAGCAATATCATTCGTCATGGCGGCCCCGACTCGCGGAACCCGATCATCCTCCGCGCCAGAATGAATGCCAACGAAGTTGAGATCGAACTGGAAGACGACGGCCATGCCTTCGATCCAATCTCCCATCCGGCGCCGCGATTCGATCTCCCGCTGCACGAGCGAACCGGGGGAGGGCTTGGGATTTACCTCGTCAAGCGCCTGATGGATCGGGTGGAGTACGCGCGCCGCGGGGAGCACAACCATTTGACGATGGCGAAGAAGTTTGCAGTCTGAATCCCGGCCTCTCCACTTCGGGGAGGGGGCTGGCGCCGTGTTAAAACGAAGGTGCATGGCACTGACCACCGAAGCTTCGAGGACCGAAGTCGCCGTCGTCCTCCGCGTGGCGGGCCGAGTGGATGGCGAAACCGCTCCGGAACTCGAACGGGCGTGCGGTGAGTGGATTTCGCCCGGCGATCGCAACATGATTCTGGATCTCAGCGACGTTCCTTATATCAGCAGTGCCGGGCTGAGCGGAGTTTTGAATGCAGGGAAGAAAATCGACCGCAATGGCGGGAGATTACTGATCTGCGGTCTCGCCGGCCGGCTGAAACAGATCTTTGACATGGCCGGTTTCAATACCCTTTTCCCCATTTTTGAAACACGCGATGAAGCGCTGGCAGACTGCCGGGAAGAAAAGTGAACTCACTGTAGCCCCCGCGCGTACCGGCTTGCATGATGACGCGACTCGCCCTGATTTCCGCCCTCATTGTCACGTCTCTGCTCGTCTTCGCGGCGGATCCGAATGACGACTGGGTTTCCTACGGGCGCGATCCCGGCGGCCAGCGCTTCTCGCCGCTCGACGCCATTAATCGCCGCAACGTCGGCTCGCTGCACGTGGCCTGGACGTTTCGCACCGGCGATGCTTACCAGCCGAAGAACGGCCGGCCAACGGCGTTCGAAGCCACGCCTTTATATGTCAACGGCACGCTCTATCTCGCCACGCCGCTCGGTCGAGTCATCGCGCTCGACCCGGTCACCGGAAAAGAACGCTGGTCGTACGATTCCAAAGTTCCACGCGACAAGGGTTATGGCGACTTCGCCAACCGCGGCGTCTCACTGCGGACGCTGCCCTCAGGCGAGCGCCGCATCGTCCTCGCCACGATCGATGCGCGGCTGATCGAACTCGACGCGTCGACAGGCAAACCGTCGGCGGGATTTGGCGACAACGGCGTCGTCGACCTGCGTACCGGCCTCCGGATCGCGCCGCGCGGGTTTGCTGCTTACGAAGAAACATCTCCGCCCGCGATCGTTGGCAACACCATCGTGGTCGGCTCCGGCGTGGCTGACAACGGGTCTGTCAGCATGCCCAGCGGCGAAATCCGCGGCTTCGATGCCACCACCGGCAAACTCGAATGGACGTTCGATCCCATCCCGCAGGACGCGAAAGCCGTCGGCGCGGATACGTGGAAGAACGACAGCGCGCGCAAGACGGGGGCGGCCAACGCATGGTCTATCATCGCCGCGGATCCGGCGCGCAATCTTGTCTTTGTTCCCACCGGTGCGCCGAGCCCTGACTACTATGGCGGCGAGCGGCTCGGCAATAATCTTTTCGCGAATTCTCTCGTGGCGTTGCGCGCCGACACCGGAGAACGAGTCTGGCACTTCCAACTCGTGCATCACGACCTGTGGGACTACGACGTGGCGTCGCCACCGATCCTGTTCGATGTTCATCGTAACGGCCAGGTGATTCCCGCCGTCGGAGTCGGATCGAAGGACGGTTACTTCTTCATCCTGAACCGCGAGAACGGCACACCTGTGTTCGGTGTCGAGGAACGTCCGGTTCCGAAATCCGATGTGCCCGGCGAGACGGCCTCGCCGACGCAGCCCGTGCCGGTCAAGCCGCCGGCTCTTGCGCCGCAGCGGCCTCCCGAGCCGTGGGGCGCAACCGAAGCGGATCGCAAATTCTGTGCCGGCGAAATCGGCAAGCTTCGCAACGAAGGGATCTTCACGCCGCCCAGTCTGCGCGGTTCTTATGTTGTGCCGGGTAACATCGGTGGAATGGCGTGGGGCGGGGCAGCGTTCGATGCCGTGAACCACATCCTCGTGATCCCTGCCAACAATATTGCCGCCGAAGTGCGTCTGGTGCCGCGCGCCGATTTCGCTCACGACACCCAGGAGGTCGGCCGCAGCCTTGCGGGTGACTGGGAATTCGCACCGCAGACAGGCACTCCTTATGGCATGGCCCGCCGCCTTCTGCGCGCGCCCTCCGGCCTGCCCTGCAACGCGCCGCCGTGGGGTGTGCTCAACGGCGTCGATGCCGACACGGGCGATATCAAATGGACTGTGCCGCTCGGCCAATTTCCCGGCGTACCTCCGGCCTGGGGATCGATCGCGCTTGGCGGACCCATGGTGACCGCGGGCGGCCTCGCCTTTATGGCCGGCACGCTCGACCCGGCCATCTACGCCTTCGACGTCGTCACCGGCAAACAACTCTGGAAAGGCGAACTGCCCACCAGCGCACGCTCCACGCCGATGACGTATCGCGGACCCGACGGCAAGCAGTACGTCCTCATAGCGGCGGGAGGCCACGGTATCGCGGGTATGAGTCCGCTGGGCGATTACCTCGTGGCTTTCTCGGTGCCCTGAGACGTGGCGCAGGCGGCGCAGACCAGATTCTCGTCGCCGGAAATCCCGCAATAACGTCCACCGGGGGCCGGGCGGAGAAGACGGCACAATCCGCTCTCCAGCACGCCGCTCCCGCCTCAAACGTTTCCGCTATCCTGAAGAGGTATGAAAGTCGCCGAAGGCCGGCCTCCGTCGGATAGACGATCGGTGGACAGGCGATCCGCGGACGGCCGCTCCCGCGGCAACGCCGGACGCAAGGTCCGGGTTCCGCAGGACGCAGTCCTGGTCCGCTTCTTTCTCCACCCCGCCGGGCGGGTCTTTCTCGCCGCTGTCATCCTGCTCCTGATCGCCGCCCTTGGCGTGTTTGTCCACTACTACGGCATCTATTCGCGGATGATCGACGAACGGCTGACCGGCGGCCCCTACAGCAGCACCGCGCGAATCTTCGCCGCCCCCGAGTCGATCGCGGTAGCCGACCAGACTACGCCTTCCGATATTGCCGCAGCCCTGCGCCGCGCCGGGTATAACGAGAACCGGAACAATCCGGTCGGATCCTACACGGTCACCGCCGATTCGATCGATATCTTCCCTGGCGCGGAAGCTTATTTCGATCAGGAACCGGCCACCGTCAAGTTCGCGGGGGGAAAGATCACCCGCATCGTCTCCCTTCGCGACAATACCGACCGTCCGCTCTACGAACTGGAGCCGCAGCTCATCACCAACCTCTACGATCGTAATCGCGAGAAGCAGCGCGTGGTGCATTACGATGACATCCCGCCGGTACTCCGGAACGCAATTCTTTCCGCCGAGGACAAGCGCTTTTTCCAGCATTCCGGCTTCGATCCGGTCGGCATCGTTCGCTCGGCCTGGGTGGACGTCCGCTCGCGCAAGAACGCGCAGGGCGCCTCCACTCTCTCGATGCAGCTTGCCCGGGACATGTTCCTGACTCCCGAGCGCAGCTGGCGGCGCAAGATGGCCGAAATGATGATCACCATGCAACTCGAACAGAAGCTCACCAAGCAGCAGATCTTCGAGATGTATGCCAACGAGGTCGACCTCGGCTACCGCGGCAGCTTCACCATCCGTGGATTCGGCGAAGCGGCGCAAACATACTTCGCCAAAGATATCCGTTCGCTCAGCCTGCCGGAAGCCGCCACGCTCGCCTCCATCGTGCGCGGCGCCAGCTATTACAATCCCTATCGCCATCCGGAACGCGTGACTGAACGCCGCAACGCGATTCTCGCCCTGATGCGCGGGAACGGTTTCATCACCGATCGCGAGTACGCCGTTGCGGTCGAGACGCCGCTCAAGCTGGTCACCGGCCCCGCCGAATCGAGCGACGCGCCGTACTTCGTCGATCTCCTCAACGACGATCTCGAGAAGCGCTTCCCCGGCTACGATTTTCAGGCACGCGCCGACAAGATCTACTCCACGCTCGATCTCGAACTGCAGAAAGCGGCCAACGAAGCAGTGGCCGCCGGCATGAAGCAGGTGGACGATATCGCGCGCAAGCAGAAGCGGTTCAAAAACGTTCCCTTTGTGGAACCGCAGTGCGCCCTGATCGCGCTTGACCCGCATACCGGCGAGATCAAGGCGTTGATCGGAGGCCGTAATTATGGGACGAGCCAGCTCAACCGCGTTCTTTCCGAGCGCCAGCCGGGATCGATTTTCAAGCCGTTCGTGTATGCGGCGGCAATGAACACGGGCGTAGCGGGTGGCACCCGAACGCTGACGCCCGCGTCGATCGTGGTGGACGAGCCGACCACCTTCGAGTTCGACGGCCAGGAATATACACCGGGCAATTTCGAGCATGAATTCTACGGCCCCGTAACCCTGCGCAAAGCGCTGGCGAAATCGTTGAACGTCGCCACCATCAAGGTTGCCGAGATGGTCGGCTACAGCACGGTCGTGAATCTTGCCCACCGCGCCGGTATAAGCGAAGACGTCAAGGCCACGCCGGCCATGGCGATCGGTTCCTATGACGCCACACCGCTCGAAATGGCGGGGGCATGGACGATGTTCGGCAATCACGGCGTTCGCGTGCAGCCTTCGCTCGTCTCCCTGGTGAAGGAGCCGAACGGGAGAATTCTTCTCGACCAGAAGCCGGTCACCAGGACAGTTCTCGACCCCCGGGTCGCCTACCTTGTCGTCAACATGCTCGAAGAGGTGATGCGCACCGGCACGGCGGCAGGAGTCCGGTCGCGCGGCTTCACGGCGCCGGCGGCGGGCAAGACCGGCACATCGCACGACGGCTGGTTCGCCGGTTTTACTTCCAATCTGCTCTGCATCGTCTGGGTGGGCTTCGACGATAATCGCGAGCTCGATATTGAAGGCGCGCACTCCGCGCTGCCTATATGGACCGAGTTCATGAAGCGCGCGCTTCAGCAGCGGCGCTATGCGGACGCCAAACCGTTTGTGGCGCCCGATGGCGTGGTCACCGTCACCATCGATCCCGAATCCGGCATGCCGGCCACGCCGCAGTGCCCGATGCAGACCCCGGAGGTCTTCATCGCGGGAACGGAGCCGGTGGGCACCTGCCCGTTGCATGGCGGCAAGGGCGATCGCACCACTGTAACCGGATGGGACGTGTCTTCCGCAACCGCTCCGGCGTCCCCTGCGCAATCCACTGTTGACGCTCTCCCGCCACGGCGGCAAAGCGACGATCCGTCCGCTTCGGTGACGGGCCAGAATTCACCCGCGGACACTACCGCCCCGAAGAAGAAAAAAGGATTCTTCGGCAGGCTGAAGGACGTATTCAAATGAAAACGATCCTGCTGTCCATCCTGTTTGCCGCCGCCGCTGGTGCGCAGGCGCCCGCTCCGGTGAAACTGTCAGCTGAAGAACGCGGCGACATCTATGCGGTGCGCAAGATGTACCGCGAAGCCATCGACGCCTACCGCTCCGGCGGCAACACCGCGGTTCTGTGGAACAAGATCGGCATTGCCTACCACCAGCTGGGCCAGCTGGATCTGGCGAGGAAAAGCTATGAGCGCGCGGTGAAGCTCGACAAAAAGTACGCCGACGCCATTAACAACGTCGGAACCGTTTTTTACGCCCGGAAAAAGTACCGCACCGCCATTTCGCGCTATCTCAAGGCAATCGCGATTTCCCCCAACTCGGCGTCCTACTGGAGCAATCTCGGCACCGCCTACTACGCCCGCGGCAAGTTCGACGACATGACGAAGGCGTACACCCGCGCCCTGCAGCTGGATCCCGATGTGTTCGAGGTGCGCGGATCGGTCGGCACTCGCATGCTCGATCGCAGCGTGGCGGATCGCGCCCGCTATCATTACGAACTCGCGCGCATGTACGCCATTGCGGGGAAGAACGATCTGGCGCTTCAGTACCTGCGCAAGGCGCTCGAAGAGGGCTTCAAGGAACGGGAGAAGCTTCAGACGAAAGAGTTCTCCGCGCTGCGCGAGACCCAGGAGTTCAAGGACCTCATGACGCTGGAGCCGCGTGTTCTCTAGCAGCCCGGACTGGAGACTGCTGGCCCCCTGAAAAACAACCTCTGCAAATCGCTCTTCGGAGCAGGCCTTCTGGCCTGTGCATTCCTGCTTCCCGCCTGTCGGAAGAAGATCGCAGGCCCGCCGCCACGCTACGCCGTCGTGCGCTTCGAGAATCTCTCGGGAGACCCCTCGCTCGACTGGCTGGCGCGGGCATCCAGCGAAGTGCTGGCCGTTTCCCTGTCGGGCGCGCTCGACGGTCCCGTGCTTTCTCCCGCAACGCTCGCCCGGACCGAGCAGGTCCTGGGTCTGCGGCCATCCGGTGCGCCCGGCGATTCCTCCGAACGTCAACGCGCCCTGCTTGCCGGCGCCAACCGCCTGATCTCGGGCTACGTGGAACGCGAGGGCGATCGCATCCGGATCGCCGCGACTGAGGAAAATCTCTCCAACGGGAAATCGCTGCGTATGGTGAGCGTATCGGATTCGTCTCCGGTGGTTGCGCTCGATCGCCTTGCCCGCCGGTTTTCCGCCAACCCCCGGGCCGCCCCGTCTGCCAGCATCGATGCCCTGCGCTTCTATGCCAAAGCTCTCGAGGATCCGCTAGATACCGGTGTCGAGGATCTGCATCGCGCCCTTGCCGCCGATCCGAACTTTGGCGAAGCCTGGGTGGGCCTTGCCAATCTCGAAGCCGCGCGCGGAGATCGCGCCGCCGCCGATGAGGTGATCGCGCAGGCTCGGCAGCGGAAGCTCGATCCGCTTTCCCTCGCCCGGCTGAATCTCGATGCGGCCAACCTGCAGCCCGGCCAGTTGGCCAGAATCGACGCCCTGCGCAAGGTCGTGGATCTCAGTCCCGGCGACACCACGCTCCTGCGCGATCTGGCCCAGCAGGAAACCACCGCCGGCCGCTTCGAAGCGGCCGCGGCGACATGGAAGAAGATGACGGTTGCGCTGCCGGACGATCCCGCCGGCTGGAACAGTCTTGGATACTCCCTCGCCTACGCCGGCGATTATAACGGCGCGCTCGCGGCGCTTCAGCAGTACGCCCGTATGCGCCCGAAGGATCCCAATCCTGCGGATTCGATCGGCGACGTGCAGTATTGGTTTCGCAAATTCAGGGAAGCCGGCGATAGTTACCAGCGAGCGCACGATCTGCAGCCCGCGTTCCAGCAGTACGGCGATTTATACAAGGCGGCGTGGGCCCGCTTCAACGCCGGGGATAAAAGCAGCGCCGGCAAGCTGTTTTCCGAATTCCGCGCCGAGCGGGAAAAAATCGGAGAGGCCCTCACACCGCTGCTCGCCGCGGATTGGTCCTACCGTACCGGCGATAAGAGCGCAGCCTTCGATTCACTGAGGAAGACCGCCGCCGAAACCGGCAATGAAACCGTTCGATCCAGCGCTTATGCCCAACTGACGATCTGGGAATTGATCGGCCGGGACCGGGAAACGGCCGCTCGGGATTCTTTGTCGATCGGCCCCAGGCTGACGGAAGCGCCCATGCTGATCGCGCGCTTCGCCGCCCTGCCATCGGCTCCGGCGGCCGAATGGGAAGCGCGCGCGGAACATCTGATCCCGCCTTCCATGGCCGGCTTGCGGCCTCTGGCGCTCGGCTATGCGCTCCTGCTGGACGGCAAGCGCGAGGCCGCGCTGCCGGTTTGGGAACTGATCGCCAAAGCTACCCCGGCCACGGACTTCTTCTCGCGCGACATCTACGCGCGCCTGCAGGGTAAGACTGTGGAACATCCCTTGCTCCCCGACCCCCAGAATTACAACCAGTTCCGCGCCGTGCTCGACGCGCTTTAAACCAGCGATTCAGATTAAATCAGCGATTCAGACGCCGCGATACTCCATCACCACCAGCGTCAAGTCGTCCGCCTGCTCGGCTCCAACCGTAAAATCGAGAATTGCCTGCAGGATCGCCGCGTGCAATTCAGCGCAACTGGCGCCGTCGGCACGCTCGATGGCCTGCCGCAGACGCTTGCGCCCGAAGAACTCTCCGTCTTCGTTCTGCGCTTCAGTGACGCCATCCGTATACAGCACGATCCGGTCGCCCCGAGCCAGATCCCGGTAAGCCGGGAAGAACTTCGCTCCGGGCATCAACCCCACGGGCATCGAAGTCGCTTCCAGCTTCTCGATTTTTCCATCTTTGCGCACCAGCAGAGGCGCGCAATGGCCCGCGTTCGCATACGTCAAATGGCCCGCGGAATCGAGCCGCGAGTAGAACATCGTCGCGTATTTGCCATGTTCGGCGCGATCGCTCAGAAAAGTATTGATGCGATCGAGCACTCCCGGAATGTCGGTCGTGGACGTCGCGCTCAGAAACGCTCCCTGCAGAAAACTGGCCAGCAGTGCCGAACTGACGCCCTTGCCCGAAACGTCGGCGATCACGAGGGACCACATATCCGGGCCCATAGCCACCACATCGTAATAATCGCCGCCTACCTGATGCGACGACTCGCTGGAGGCGCAGACCACGAACCACCCTTCCTGCGGCAAGCGGCGCGGCGTGAGGCTCTGCTGAATGTTTCGCGCCACGTCGAGTTCCTCTTCGATGCGCTGCTTGGCTCGTTCTTCCTCGATCAGGCGCGCGTTCTCCAGAATGGTCGAAGCTTCGATTGCGAGGGTCTGCAGCAATTCGCGATTTCCACCCGCCAGATCCACCGCCCGCAAACGCGAATCCATATACAGGACTCCCGCGCTCGCCTTCGCCATCGCAACCACCTGCGTCGCGTTCGAATTGCTGAGGCTCACCCGCACCAGAGGCACGCAAACCACGCTGCGCAGTTCGAGATCCATAATCGTATTGCCCGGCGAGCGATCGTCGAACGCCGTGGGATCGAACGACATCGAAAACAGGTCTTTGCGGCTTTCGAGCGCCTGCTGGATCAATCGCCGCGGAACGCGCAGTTCGTCCGGCGGCAGGTCGCCCCCGCCGCCGGCGCGCGCACTGCGCACCTCGAGTTCGTGCGCCTTGTCGAAGAGCAGCAGGAAGCCTCGTTCCGCGCCGGTTACGGCGAGCGCCGCGTCGACCACCGTATTCAGAACGTCGTCCGTCGAGAACGAGCTCTGCAGCGATCGTCCCACCTCGAGCACTGCGCGCAGCTTCTCCAGATTGGAAGTGCGTCCGGTCGTATCCCCCGTAACCGGTTTGTTGAGGAGTTGATGCAGTTCGTCGCCCGCGTGCGTGAAGAGAATCTGATATCCGTCGGGTACGCCGAACTCGATCCGTTCGGAACCATCGAGCGGCATCGATTTTTCCACGTGCTGCCCGTTCACCCAGACGCCATGCCTGCTGCCGAGATCCTCGAGAACAAAGCGGCCGCCTGTATGTGCGATCTGCGCATGATTGCGCGAGACGCGGCTATCGCGCAGGACCAGATCGTTATCCGGAGCGCGGCCCATGCGAAATGGGATAGGTGCCAGCGGGATGCGCGTGCGGCGGCCGTTTGGATCGATTACAACGAGCGCCGGCGCGGGGGTTGCGGAAACCTCCGGAACCGTCGGCATCAGCGTGAAGCGGCGCTGGTGGCGCGTTCCACTTCCTGCGCCCGCAGAGTCTGGCAATGCGCGCAGTAGCCGCCCACTTCCGTTCGGGCCAGCACGACCTGAAACCCGAAATGCGTTTCGATCTGCTTGCGCAGACGCTGCAGCGGTTCGCCGAAAAATTCCTCGACTTTACCGCAGCCGAGGCAGATCACGTGTGCGTGTTCCTGCTTGCGCCGCGTTTCGTAGTAATGTTGTTCGCCCGCCTGATGCATCAGGTCCAGTTCGTCCACCAGACCGCCCTCCTTCAGCATCTTCAGCGTGCGATAAACGGTAACCCGATTCAGCTTCGGGTCTTTCTCCTTCGCCATCTGGACGAGTCGCTCCGCATCGAGATGCAGCCCGGTCTTGTCGATCAGGTCGAGCAGGATCCTGCGCTGCCGCGTGAGCCGCACGCCGCTCGGGCCTGATATCGAGGGCGCCGTTTCGCCCTTCTTTTTCGGCTTCGGTTTGGATGCGGGCATGCTCTATCAGTTTACCGTTTGCGCGGCCCTGACATATATTCAATCCCGAATTTACGCGAGGAGCGAAACAGATGAAAAGCAATTTTGCATCTGGTGATGGTCGAAACCTCCGGTATCCGCGGCGGATTCACGAAGTCGAGGCCGCTCCGTTCGTAACGATCCCGTACGTCCTGAGCAACGGCTGGACGATCGGCTCGGGGCGCTGAGGCCCCTTACTTCTTGAACATCTTGCTGTAATCGCGGTTATTCTCGCAGACGAACTCGTCGATCTTCTCCAGTTCGGGGCGCAGAGAATAAGTGCGGTTCTCGGTCCACGGGCCGACGAAGACATTCGGGTCCTCGATCGTGACCTGATACTGCAGACTCCCGTATGCGGGGCGGCTGAAGCGCTCCACTGTGTGCAGGGCTTCCGTGTGATGATACCCGTCGACTTCGGTCTTCTCATTGAAGCCGATGGAATCGACCACCAGCGTGTCGCCCTCCCAATGCCCGACTGAATTGCCCATCCACGTGGGGTCGAGGTCCGCGGGATGCGGCCGTCCGTCGGTGGGGATGATGCGGAACGTATTCGGGTATTCGTAGAAGATGGTGATCACCTTCGGCGCCTGGATGATCTGAAACGGATATGGCACATTAAACGATCCGGGCACGCCGAGCGGCATGCAGTCCGACGTCAGCCCCGCGTCGTCGGGCCCGCGAACCACCTTGTATTTCTCCGCGCCGGGTTTCAACGTGGGCGTTCTGGCGATACCGTCGGCCGCGGGAGCCGGCGCCGCGCCACGTCCGCCGCGGCCTCCGCGTCCGCCCAACGCGAAGTTGTAGACTCCCGTGAGATCAGGTTTTCCATCGGCGGTACGCGGGGTTTCCTTCTTCGCCGTCTCGACCTGGGTCTCCGCCACCGGATTTGTCCCCGGAATGGTGACCGTAACGTCTTTGCTCAACATGCCGTTGACCCCACGAACAGTCAGCGTGTACGTGGTGGTCGCCTTCGGAGTCAAACGGAGGCTGCCCCGTGGTGTCACGACACCGACGCCCTGATCGATGTTTGTCGCCTGCGGATTTTCCACATCCCAGCGCAGCAGGACCGATTGGCCCGGCTGGATGGTGGCAGGCTCAGCCGTGAAGCTGAGAATCCGGGCGGGCAGCTTGGCCGCCTGTTGGTACGCCGGAGCGCCGCCGGGAGCGACCTGCGCCAGAGTTGCGGCCGCCAGCACCAGTGTCGTTGCAATCATCATGTCAGGTCCTCACTTTTTGAATAAAGGCTTGTAGTCGCGATTGTTCTCGCAGACGAATTCGTCGACCTTGCTCAACTCGGGCCGGAGTGGGAACGAGCGTTTCAGCGTCCACGGCCTGGCAAAAACGTTCGGATCCTCGATGGTTGCTTCCCATTCCAGATTGTCGGCATCGATGCGATGGAAACGCTCGACCACGTGCAGCGCTTCCGTATGCCGATACGCTCCCGGCAGTTCGGTCTTGTCGTTGAAGCCGATCGCGTCGATGACCAGAACGTCGCCTTCCCAATGGCCGACCGAATCCCCCATCCACGTCGGGTCCGGGTCCACCGGATGTGAAGCGCCTATCGGAACCACGCGGAACAGATGCGGGTACTCATACATGATGACGATGCGGTCCACGCCCTGCACGATCTCAAACTGGTACGGCATGAAGTAGGCTTCGGGCACGCCGGTGGGCATGCAGTCGGAGGTGAGTCCCGTATCGTCCGGTCCGCGAACGACCTTGAATTTCTCCGCGCCCGGCTTGAGCGGCGCGACGATGGGATCCCTCCAGCCGGTCGCCGGGCGGCCGAGGAACATGATCGAACTTGAGTTGTAAACTCCCGTCAGGTCGGGTTTGCCGTCGGGCATGCGCGGGGTCTTCTTCGGCGCAGCATCGGTCACCGGGGATGCCACAGGCCTGGTCCCGGCAACTGTTACGGTCGCGGTCCTGGTCAGAACGCCGTTCGGACCGCGTACCGTCAGCGTCCACGTGGTCGTCGCCGCGGGCGTCAGTTTGCGCAAATCTCTGGGCCTGATGGGGCCCACTCCCTGGTCGATTTCAACTGACGACGGATTCTCCACGGACCACCGGAGGGTGACGCTTTGTCCCGGCTGTATGGAGGAGGGTTCCACCGAGAAATCGACGATTCGGGCGGGAAGCTTTCCCGCCAGTTGATATGCGCCCGCCGGACCGCTTGCGGCCGGTGGAGGCGCTTGTCCCGTTGCAGCCGAAATCATCCACGCGGCAATCGCGGCGGTGGACCAGATCCTGAAGAGCATGATCAGGATTTGATCATGCGGCCGTCGGCCAGCTTCATCAGCGAACTCAGCATGGTCGGCAAGCCGCTCTTGGCTCGGCCCCCGGTACAACTGATCACGTCACCGGGTTTCACCAGGTCGCGCGACCAGCCATAGCCCTTGAGGTGGTTCAGGCTCATCATTTCGATGGTCCATTCCTCCACTACGCCCTTGTCGTTCTTCACATTCATGTAGATGTATGCGTGCGGATTGGTCCATTCGAAACGCGTCACTACCCCGGTAACCGTGACCGGATTTGCCATGTCGTACATGGCCGTCGAATGATGCGCGAAAAGCGGCTCAGTGGTTGAAACGAGGGCCAGTCCAAGGGTGAAAACCAACAGCAGCGATTTGTTCATCCGAACCTCTGGTTCGACATGATATCAGAAGTAGGCAATACCGCGGCCGGCGAAGACCACGCCCGCCCACGCCACGAGCGAAACCACCGCCATCGCCCTCGCGCCGGCAGGCGCGGCGCCGGCCCTGTTCCACTGGTCTGCGTGCCGCCGGATCGCCGCCGCGGAGACGGACGCGTTCACAATTGCGATCGCGAGGAGCGCCATTTTCACGTAAAATGCCTTGCTTCCGTAGCATTTTGAAGCCGCTTCGGACGCGAACAACGTTATGCCCGTCAGGATCAGAAGAACAATCGCGCGCCACATCCAGGGCGTCAATTGCCGGGCTACTTCCGCGACGGGTCTGCGGCGCAGGAAACCGGTGCCGAGCAGACGCAAGTCGATGAGAACGGCGGTAAAGCCCAGCAGAACGATGGCGAGGATGTGGATCGATTCGACCACCGGAAAGATCCAGATCGAGTCCCGCACTCCCGTGCCCAGGGGCGAATTCTCGATCCACTTGCAGAAAACTTCGAAGCTCATTCAGGTCCTGTTTGGCGGGCTGGCAGCCGGCGGCGGATTGGCGATCCGCCTGGCGCCGCACCGCCTAATAATACGCAATGCCACGTCCCGCGAATACAACCGAGACCCAGATCGCGAGAGAAATCCAGGCCGCCGCCCGGGCGCCGCGGGGCGTTTCGGCAGCATTGTCCCATTCACCGACGCGGCGGTAAACGGTGAAATGAAAGATCGTCATATTCACGCCCGCAAGGAAGATGAGAGCCATCTTGATCCAGAAGGACGGACTTGGATACAGCTTTGTCGCCGCTTCGGATATCAGAAGCAGCGATCCGGTCACAAAGAGGATGCCGAAACCGGCCCACGTCCACGGCAGGAATTGACCGGCCACTTCGGAAAAGCGCTGGTGGCGCAGGATACCCGCGCCGAGCAGGCGAAGGTCCACCATGGACGCGGTCCCGACCATAAGAACGATGCCGAAAACGTGGATCGACTCGATAAAATAA
>CAWBIS010000149.1:0-14373 GCA_963788485.1 Terriglobia bacterium | reverse complement strand
AAGGCGCGCTTTCGCGTCGTCCTGACTACCGGGAACTAGCCTCGAAGAAAGCGAGCATTTTCGACCAGGCATCCTTTGCCGCCGCCGGGTCGTAACTCGGCCGGTAATCGGCATTGAAGCCGTGCTGCGCTTCCGGATAGACATGGATTTCGCTCGGCTTATCAGCGGCCTTCAGCGCGCTCCGCATCAGTTCGACGGATTCGAGCGAGATTCCGGCGTCTTTCCCTCCGTACAAACCGATCACGGGGGCTTTCAACTCGCCCGCCACGTCAACTGGATTGCGAGGCTGCAGCGCAGTGGGGTTGCCGATGACCCTGCCGTACCAGGCCGCACCGGCTTTGAGCGCGTTGCTGTGCGCGGCGTACAACCAGACTGTGCGGCCACCCCAGCAAAAGCCGGTGGCGAAGAGCCGGCTGGTGTCCCCGCCGTTTTTCCCGGCCCATGCGACGGTGGCGTCGAGGTCGGACATGACCTGGGCATCGGGAACGTGCGACACCACCCTGGCGTAGATTTCGGGAATCTCGGTGAGGTTCGAAACGTCGCCTTCGCGCGCATAGAGATAGGGCGCGACGGCGAGATAACCGGTCTTCGCCAATCGCCGGCAGAGGTCCTTGATGTGCTCGTGGATGCCGAAGATTTCCTGTACGACCAGAACGGTGGGGAACGACGCGCCGGCAGAGGGCATGGCGCGGTACGCCGGAATGCGGACGTCCCCGGTGGGAATTTCGACTTCACCCGCGACCAGCCCGGATGAGTCCGTGGTTATGGTGGCGGCGGTAATCGGGCGCACTGCGGCCGCGAATCCGTCAGGCAGTTTCGACACAACGGGGTGAGTCAACTCTGGCGTCATTACCGCATGGTAAACACCAGGCGGGGTAGATTGTCAATCGGCGGCAGATCGGCAATCCGCCGCGTCCGCTCTGAGGGCAGACATCACCATCTTTTGACGTAGCGTCCGTCAAGCCCGACAAGTCAAACGCTCCGCCTTCCTCGAACTTCCCTCACAGCTCCGGCGCATCAGGCGGACGTAGTGTCACCATCAGGTTCATGACGGACATGTTCAGCCAGAGGGTAGACCTTATTGTCTGAGCGCAAACGCATAGAGAGCGTTGCCTGCCGCGACCGTCACATACTGCCTGCCGTTGACCGAATAACTCATCGGTCCGGACGAGATCTGGCCCCCGATGGAGACCTTCCACAGCATTTCGCCATTCTTCGCGTCAATTCCAAAAAAGTAGCCTTCGCGCCCGCCCGCGAACAGCAGGTTCGATGCCGTAGTGAGGATGCCGCTGTCCGTCACATCCGACATCTTGAACTCCCACTTGCGGTCGCCCGTCGCCGGATCGATCGCTCGAATCGCGCCGTAGCCTTCGTCATCCCGTTTGAGATTGATCTCGCTGCCCCGCACCATCGGGACCGGGGACTGCGGCATGGCGCCGGCGAACAAGCGGCCTTCGGTGTATTGAACCGGCTGCTTGACGTAGATCGACGAATAATCGACCCATGACGGAATGTAGAAGAGCCCTGTAACAGGGCTGAACGAGGGTGAATACCAGTTCGTGCCGCCCTGATTGCCCGGCTTGATCACGGTGCCTTCCGGTGTCGGTACTTTGCCCGCCACCCGCATAGGCCGGCCTTTTTCGTCGAAGCCGTTCATCCAGTTCACTTCGACGAAGGGCTTGCCCAGCAGGAATTTGCCGGTCGTCCGGTCAATCACGTAAAACAGGCCGTTGCGATTAGCCCACATGATGACTTTGCGCGGAGCCCCTTTCCATTGAATATCGGCGAGCACGGGCACTTGCACGGCATCGAAGTCGAATTCGTCGTGCGGCGAGAACTGGTAATACCATTTCAGCTTGCCGGTATCCGGATTGAGAGCCACCACGGAGTCCGTGTAGAGGTTGTCGCCGGGACGGGCGTCGCCGTTCCAGTCGGGTCCCGGATTGCCGGTTCCCCAGTAGGTCAGATTCAACGCGGGGTCGTAAGAACCGGTCATCCAGATGGAACCGCCGCCGGTTTTCCAGGAATCGCCGGCCCAGGTCTCATGGCCAGGTTCGCCGGGTCCGGGAACGGTGTAGAAGCGCCAGTCTTCCTTGCCGGTCTTCGGGTCAAAGGCGGCGATAAAGCCGCGGATCCCGTACTCGCCGCCGGCCGTGCCCACGATGACTTTGTCTTTGACGATCAGCGGCGCGTGCGTGATAGCGTAGCCCGCGGCGGCATTGGCCACCGTCACATTCCACTGCGGAACGCCGGTTTTCGCATCGACCGCAATCAGGTGCGCGTCGATGGTGCCCATATAAAGGGTGTCGCCGAGAATGGCCAGGCCGCGGTTCACGCGCCCGCAGCAGGGGCGGGCATCCCGCGAAGGCGTGTAGTTGTAGATCCACAACACTCGCCCGGTGAGGGCATCGATCGCAACCACGTCATTGGGCGCCTGCACGGTATAGAGCACGCCATCCACGACGAGCGAAGTAGCTTCGAATTTTTCCAGCGAACGCGCCTGATAGACCCACTGCAGTTCCAGGTTTTTGACGTTGGCGGGCGTGATCTGATCCAGCTTGCTGTAGCGCTGGCTGTAGGTCGTTCCGGAGTAAGTCAGCCAGTTCTGCGGTTCCTTATCGGCCTTCAGGATGCGATCGAACGTGACTTGAGCGAAAGCCGCCTGCGTCGAAAGGGCACCGGCGAGCGCAAGCAAAAAGAGCGTGCGGGATTTCATTTGGGTTCGATTCCTTTGAGTGTGCCCAGATAGGCAACCAGATCGGCCACCTCCTGGGGTGTCAGTTTGCTCGCGTAGGAGGGCATCGGCGACTTGTCCACAAAGCCGTGTTCGCGGAGGTCCGAAATCATGAAAGAGCGAATGTGTTCGCTCGGGTCGAGCAACTGCACCGAAAACGTGTCCCGGTTGAGAAGACGGCCGGTGACCGTCTTGCCATCGCTGGTCACCACGCGATAGAAACGATTCTGCGGAAGCACCTCGGCGTCGGGAGCCATGAGCGATCGTTCCAGCTGAGCCGGCCGCCGCTGCGCGCCAATACTGGTGAGATCGGGACCGAGGCGGGATCCCGTCGATCCCACGCGGTGGCACGTCAGGCAGGCGCCTGAGCCGTCGAACAGGGCTTTCCCTCGCGCCGCGTCGCCGGCGAGGCCGCTGCCGCTGCCGATACCTGACAGCGATCTAAGGTAAGCCACGATGGTACCCGCCTGGAAGTCGGTGTAGTTGCCGGGGGGCATCGGCGTGCCCGGGATTCCGATGCGGATGATATTGATCAGTTCGTCGTCGGTCGAGGCGCGGCGGAACTTGCCGTGAGCCAGATCGACCCCCGCAACCAGATTGCCGTCGACGCCGTGACAGCCAACGCAGTTGGCGCGAAAAAGCCTGCCGCCGTCCTGAACGTCCGCTGGAGTGTAGCTATGCTGCGCGTAGAGAGCGCCAGCGGCGAATAGAAGCAGAAAAATGCGCATGTTGTCGGGGAAGCGGCTTTGGATGCCGTTTCCGAGACAATTGTATCCTCAGCTCACGAACACGGGAAACAATTGTATTTATTCGTGTTCATTCGTGGCCAAAAATCTTTTCGGAAGGCAGGCTGGCCCCGACATATTTCTTGTAAGCGCCGATCCAGTCGACCGCGATATCGTGCTGGGCGGTAGCCAGGTCGACCTTGCGTTCGCAAACGAGTTGATGGAGCCGCTGCTCGAGCTGGTCCTTCACATGGGCGTTCCAGCGCGCGCTGTACGGTTGCGGCCAGAGATTGCGGATCGACGCGGCGCCGCCCAGATCGGGCGTAATCAAGTAATCCACTTCGAAACTATCGGGCTGGCCGTTGATGCCGTACTCGGAAAAAACCTGACGCCGCGTCTCCTCGGGGATGTTCACCGCCACCACCTCCGCCTGCGAATTCCGGCAGATTTCATCGAGGCGGATGGGCCGGGTTTCGCCGGGAGTCAGACGGGCCTTCGGTCTCGGCCCTTCCGCATTCACGGTGGTCCCGAATCGGATCGCAATCACCGCCAGTACACACACGAAGGCGGCGGCCGCCGGAATGAGGCGGCGAATCGGACCTGGCGGAGTTCTCCGCTGCGACGCCTGCGCCAGGCGTGCGCGAAGCAGGGCGCGCGGGCCGGCGGCGGAAGGCAACTGCGCGTTTAATTCCTGATTGCGTGCTCTGACAAATTCCGAGATGCCGGCTTCGATGGAGCGCATTCGTTCCCGGCAGGACCAGCAGGCATCGAGATGCGCCACAATCTCCGCCTTGCGCCGCACCGGCAATTCTCCATCCGCGGCCGTGATGAGATCCCGATCCGATAAATGCCCATTCGATAAATGAATGCTCTCGTGCGGCATAATTACCTCTGATACTCGTCGGCCCGGGTCAGGCGCGAAAGCGCCCGTTCGAGCGAATTGGCGACCGAGCCGAGAGAAATGCCCAGGACCTCGGCGATGTCGCGGTAGCGCAGACCTTCCGCCCGCAGGGAGAGACAGCACTGGTCCTGCTCGGGCATGGCTCGGACCACCGCCAGCAGGCGCTCCTGGCGTTCCAGCTCTTCCAGTCTTTCCTCAGGCCCGGGCGTTATCTGGCCGGAGACTGCGGCAAGGTCCGGTACATCGCTGAAATGCTCCGCATGGCGGCGCGTTCGCGTGCGATGCTTCAATGCCAGGTGATGCGCCACTTTGAACACCCACCCCTGCAGATTGGCTCTCGATTTGTCCTGCCGCAGATGACGGAAAAGCAGCAGGAAGACTTCCTGCACGATCTCCTCGGCATCGGGCGCGGGCACGCGCAGAGAAAGCAGGTAGCGGAGAACCGGGCTGCGCAGTTGGTCGAAGAGCGCCACGACCTCTTCTTCCAGCCGCGACGGTCGAGTCGCCGCGCTCGTGGCGATCACGGGAAGGCTGCCGATCTTGTCCCAAATCGTGGACGCCATCTGCTCTGAATATCCCTCGATGCCCGCGTTTGTTCAGCAAAAAAACACTGAACAGCGGGGCTACAGAAAGGATATCTCTGACAGATTGCCAGGAAAATTGAATTCGGCCGTGGGACAGTTGCTTTGAATCTGCGTTCATCTGCGTTCATCTGCGGCCTGTCTCTTTCCCTCCTGCTGCTCCCATTCCCATCCCACGCGCAGGCGCCCACAGGCGAGATTCGACTGAACGTCGAGGATTCCTCCGGCGCGGCGATGCGGGCCTCCGGCAAACTCGACGACGTGCCGTTCCAGACCGACGCCCAGGGCCAGCACGATTTTCAAAATACCGCTCCCGGCCGGCATCGGCTGGAGGTTTCCAAATCCGGATTCGCCACGCAGGTGCTTGCGATCGATGTGTCGCCGTCGAACCCCGTCCTCCGCACGGTTATGCTGGAGCCGGCCAGCGCGTCGAGCCGCGTCGAGGTCGTTGAAGCGACCCCGCTTGCCGGAGTCGATCTTACGAAGGACCAGATCGCCAGCCCCGTACAAACGGCCACCGCGCAGGACGTCGACAACAGCGGCGCGCTCGACCTTTCCGACTTCCTGAACCGCCGGTTGAACGGTGTGTATCTCAACGAAATGCAGGGCAACCCTTTTCAGCCGGACGTGAATTTCCGCGGATACACGGCGTCTCCCTTGCTGGGTACGCCCCAGGGAATTTCCGTTTATCTGGATGGAGTGCGACAGAATCAGCCTTTTGGCGACGTGGTCAGCTGGGATCTCATTCCGAAGAACGCCATCGCGGAAATGGCGCTCGTGCCAGGCTCAGATCCCCTCTTCGGGCTGAATACCCTGGGGGCAGCCGTTTCCGTCCAGACGAAAGACGGCGTCAGCTATCCCGGCTTCAATGGAGACCTGACCTACGGCAGCAGCGGCAGAAAAGAAGCTCAAGCCGATTACGGCGGCGGCAAAGCGACCGGCTTCAACTGGTTTCTCACCGGGACGGGCTTTCACGAGTCGGGATGGCGCTTCGATTCGCCCTCCGATGTTCGTCAGGGGTTTGCCCGCGTGGGCTGGCGCACGCAGAAGACCGATCTCGCCCTTACCGCGTCCTACGCCTATAACACGCTCCTCGGCAACGGCCTGCAGGATTACCGGCTACTCGATGAAAACTATTCGAGTGCGTACACCGTGCCGGACAGCATCGCCGAACGCTCTCCCTCGTTCAACTTCATCGCCCGGCACTCGTTCAGCGACGGCCTGACTTTTTCCGGCAACGCCTGGTTCCGCAATATCCGCACCGAAGGCATTAATCCAAATTTCAACACCGATGTTTTCGGCAACCTGATATACCAGCCAACCCCGGAGGAACAGGCAGTTCTCTCCGCCGCCGGTTATACCGGTTTTCCCGCGAGTGGCGCCAACGTGGCGAATACGCCGTTCCCGAAGTGGCCCTGTATCGCCGAAGCGCTGGAGTTGGGCGACCCCGACGGAACGTGCGACGGCGTGACCATCTACTCAAAGGAAGTACAGAACGAATTCGGCCTCTCCGGGCAGTTTACGTGGATCACGTCGCCCTCCGTCGGACGTAATCAGTTCACGGCCGGAGCGGCCTGGGATCGTGGCAGCGTCGATTTCACCCAGAACGCCGTGTACGGTTATCTGAATCCCAACGACACACTGACCAATGTTCCGGCATGGCAGGATGGCTCGACCGGAATTAACTCACAGGTGAACCTTCACGGCGTTACGCCGAACTGGAGCCTCTATTTCACCGACACGCTCACGTTCGACAAAACCTTCAACCTGACGGTTTCCGGCCGCTATAACCGTTTCACCGTAGATAATACGGACCGGCTCAATCCCCTGCCGGGACCCGGCTCGCTCACCGCCGATTACGTATTCCAGCGCTTTAACCCCGCGGTCGGCCTTACCTGGAGCCCGGTCTCCAGCGTGAATTTGTACGCGAGCTACACGCAGGGGAGCCGCGCCCCGACCTCGATCGAACTCGGCTGCGCGGATCCCGAAAATCCCTGCAGCCTGCCCAACGCATTGGCCGCGGACCCTCCGCTCAAGCAGGTTGTTACGGGGACCTGGGAGGCCGGTGTGCGTGGAAAACCGGAAATTCCTTTTGCTCACAACGTGAGCTGGAATGCCGGGGCGTTCCGGACCGAAAACCACGACGACATTCTTTTTGTCGCGGCGCCCGAGACCGGCACAGGCTATTTTCAGAACTTCGGCCAGACGCGGCGGGAGGGTTTCGACGCCAACCTCGACGGGCGCATCGGACGCGTCGCCTGGGGCCTCGATTACACCTTTCTCCTCGCCACTTATCAGAGCACGCAAACACTCGACGGATCGGCAAACAACACCAACAACTTTGCCTTGCAGGGATATCCCGGGCTCGACGGCGTAATCACGGTTCAGCCGGGAGATCGAATTCCGCTGATCCCGAAGCACACCGGCAAAGCTTATGCGGATTTTCAGGTCACATCGAAACTTATGTTCGGTCTCAACGAGGTCGTCGTGTCGAGTTCCTACGCCCGCGGAAACGAGAACAACGCCTACAAAGCCGATGGCTTGTATTATCTCGGGCCGGGCGTTTCGCCGGGTTACGCGGTCACTGATTTCCGCGCGCGTTACGATCTGACGAAAAAGCTGCAGTTGGCCGTGCAGATCGATAATCTCTTCAACCGCCATTACTATACGGCGGCGCAACTGGCGAACACCGCGTTCACGCCCCAGGGCGCGGTGCAGTCTCTGCCTTTCCCCGCGTATACCGAGGGACCGTATGCCGGCAGCGCTCCGGCGCAAAGCGCTACGTTTTTCTCGCCCGGGGCGCCCCGCAGAGCCTGGGTGGAACTGCGCTTGAAATGGTAAGCGGAAGCCGCGCTCAGTTTGCCGGAGCGCCGACGCGCCAGGCGAAAATAGCAGGTAGGACAGAACGGAATTGACCCTGCATGAGTAACCGCGTCCTCCTGGTCGAGGATGAAGAAGCCCTGCGCCTGTTCGTCGGCGACAGCCTGCGCAATGAGGGATACGCTGTCGATTACGCCGCCGACGGGGATGAGGGATTCCGGAAGGCGACGCTGCTCCCGGTGGATTTGATCATTCTCGATATCATGCTCCCGGGCCGCAATGGCTTCGAAGTCTGCCGGGCGCTTCGCGCCGCCGGAGCGGCTGTGCCAATTCTCATGCTCACCGCGCGCAGCCAGACCGACGATACCGTCAGCGGCCTGAAGATCGGCGCCGACGATTACGTCACGAAGCCCTTCAATATGGTCGAATTGATGGCGCGCGTGGGGGCCTTGCTCCGGCGTGCATCGGCGAATCCCATGCGTCAGGGAGCCGTTTATCAGTTCGGCTCGATTCGTGTGGATCTGCGCGGCACCGAGGTCACGCGCAACGGCCGGATCGTCGATCTGTCGGCGCGTGAGTTTCAGCTGCTCCGGTATTTGATCGAAAACCGAGGCGCGACGCTCACCCGCGATGTGCTTCTCAAAGACGTCTGGGGCTACGGCGGGAAAATGTATACTCGCACCGTGGATGTGCGTATTGCCGGTTTGCGACAGCAACTGGAGGACGATCCCCGGCAGCCGCGATTCATACTTACGGTGCAGGGAGTCGGCTACAAATTCAAATCGGAAGAACCGGGGGCTGATACCTTCAGGTGAGAGCGGGTTTGTGAGAGTGCCTCTTAAGGAACGCGCGTTTTCCGCTGTTGTCGTGATCCCAAGCGCGATTATCGTGATCGTTCTCGCCGTCCTTCAGTACTGGTGGAGCACCCGGCTCAGCGAAACCACGGCGGTGAGGCTTGCCGACAGTCTGCAGATGTCGATGACCAACTGGCAGATGGATTTGTTCCGCTATCTGCTGGAGATCGGGCTGGCCATGCGGACCGATCCATCGGACGGCACGCCCGCCGGCCCGGACCACTATGTCCGCCGCCTGGCCGAATGGAGAGCGGTCGCCCGGTATCCGGATCTGGTATCCAGCGTCTATCTGCTGAAACTGGATGACGCGGCGCATCCGCCGGCGCTGCGCCTTAACCCGTCGGCCGGGCATTTTGAGCCGGCCGCATGGACGCCGCGCATGGAGGCGTTGCGCCCGAATCTACAGGCGGCGACGGCCGATCTTCTGCGCAATCCGTTCGACGAAAAAGGCGGTAAATCCGGGTTCCCGGTGCCGCGTCCGGGGAATCTCGGTCTTCGCTTTGAAGCCGCTCTTTTCGGTATTCGCGACCCCTCGGCCGGCTGGCGATTCGAACCGGAGATACCGCTTCTTCTGCATCCGGTGATTTCCGGATCGGAGTCAAAATCCGGGCCCAGGGCGAGCCAGGTAGACTGGATCGCGATCGAGCTCAATCCCGACGTCATCGGCAGAAAGGTTCTGGCGGATCTGGCTGAGACTTACTTCCGCGGCACCGACGGACTCGACTATCAGGTCGCCGTGATATCGAGAGGCCGGTCCGGCCGGGTGATTTATTCCTCGGATCAGGGTTTCGGATCCGACGGTGTAGGCGACGCCGACGGAGTTCTCGACGTCTTCGGGCGCAGCGAGGACACTAAAGCCCACAACTCGGCAGTGCACGTTTTCCACGCGCCATCCGATAACAAAGGCTTGACGCCGCTCCAGTTGGCTTTCTTCCCTTTGCTTCGCGACACGCCCCAGAGTCAGGACTGGCGCCTGGTCGTGAGACACCGGCGGGGCGGGTCGCTGGGGGGCTTTGTGGGAAATCTGCGCCGCCGCGATTTCGTCATCAGCTCCTGCGTCCTGCTTCTTGTCGCGATCAATATGGCCATGCTGATCGCTACCAGTCATCGCGCGCGGCGGCTGGCGCAGCTCCAGATGAATTTCGTTACGGCGGTGTCGCACGAACTGCGGACGCCCCTCACGGTGATCATTTCGGGGGCCGACAACATCTGCAATGGCGTGGTCGAAAGCAAACAACAGATGCAGCAGTACGGATCGGTCATCGGCAACCAGGCGCGTCAGCTCTTTGGACTGGTGGAACGAATTCTGCTCTTTGCCGCCATGCGCCAGACCCGGCCCAGCTATAATCTGCGGCCAGTTGACGTAAGCGATGCCATTGAGGCTGTCCTTACGGGCTCCGCCGGCCTGATCGAAGCCGGGCACTTTGTGGTGGATCGCGATATTGAGCCGGACCTGCCTCCAGTGATGGGCGACGCCGCCGCACTTTCTCAGTGCCTCCAGAACCTGGTAACGAACGCCCTGAAGTACGGTAAGGATCAACGCTGGCTCGGCATACGGGCGTATCGCGGCGAGAATGGCGCGGAAGGCAGGGAGATCCTGATCGATGTTTCCGATCGGGGAATTGGTATCGGCACCGACGACCTGCCGCACATCTTCGAGCCGTTTTACCGAAGCCCGGCCGTCCGAGCCGCGCAGATTCACGGTACCGGTCTCGGTCTGCCACTCTCGCAGAGCATTGCCGAGGCAATGAAGGGAAAACTGACGGTCACCAGTTCGCCGGGACGCGGCAGTACATTTACGCTGCAATTGCCCTGCGCCAGCGCGTAAACAAGCAGTTTTTACAACATCGTTACAACCGGCGCGTCTCGCCGAATATACCGTAAAACTTGGGGAAAATCATCGCAGGTCTGCTGGCGGGCATCATGCTCGCCGCGCTGCCGCTTGAAGTCCGCGCAGACATCGGCGGCAGTATTTCGGGAACCGTCACGGATCCGAGCGGCGCCGTAATACCGAAAGCGGTCGTAACCGCGGTCAACGCCAACACCGGCGTGCGCCACACAGTTGCTACCAACGACGCCGGCGCCTTTGCTTTTCCCAGTCTGCCGGTCGGCACTTACGACGTTGATATCGCGCTCGCCGGTTTTCGCACCTACAAGCGTTCCAACATCTCGATCGATATCAACAGTTCTGTGCTGGTTGACGTGATGCTGGAACTGGGCGCCAACCAGGAGACGCTCACAGTGCGCGAATCGCCGGTTCAGGTTGAGACAGCCAGGACACATGCCGGGGAAGTGATCTCGTCCGGCACCGTCGCCGCGCTGCCGTTGAACGGGCGCAGCTATACCGATCTGCTGGCTCTCCAGCCTGGCGTCACGCCTGTGTCGACCATCACATCGGCCACCGTTCAGGGACTCGGCCAGAACGTCTTTGCACCCGACGGCGGATTGAATCCAGGCACCCTGTCGATCGACGGCCAAAGGGAGTCCGCCAACGGATTCATGGTGAACGGCGCCGGCGCTGAAGAAGACGGCAGTATGGCCGCCGCCATCATCCCCAACCTCGATTCCATCGCGGAATTCCGCATTCTGGTCAACAACACGGACGCCGAATACGGCAAATACACCGGAGGCCAGATCAACGTGGTGACCAAATCCGGCACCAATGCATTTCACGGCGATCTTTTCGAATTCCTGCGAAATACCGATCTGGACGCGCGCAATTATTTTTCGCCCGGTCGCGGCACTTTTATTCAGAACCAGTTCGGCGCCACCGCCGGCGGCCCGATCCGGCGCAACAAAATTTTCTACTTCCTCGACTATCAGGGCACCCGTCAGATACAGGGCGAAGATACGGGTCTGATCGCCGTCCCGTCGATCGCGGATCGCACCGGCAACCTGTCGGACCAGGCGAGTTCGTTGACCGGGGTGGTGCAGGGGCAGTACTGGGCCAACCTGCTGACGCAAAAACTCGGCTACGGCGTCGCCGTGGGCGAACCTTACTACACGGCGGGATGCACCAGCCCATCGCAATGTGTTCTTCCCAACGCGACAGTCCCTGTGAGCGCGTGGTCGGCGCCCGCGCGCAATCTGCTGCAATACATCCCGCAGCCGAATATCGGGGGCGGCCTGTTTTCGACGTCGGCGTACAACCAGATCCTGCGCGACGACAAAGGCGGCGCGCGCATCGATGCCAACACACGCTGGGGTCTGCTCTCGGGCTACTATTCCGCGGACGATTACACGCGGAACGATCCCTACCCCACCGCGCAGGGCGGGGCGAATGTGCCGGGATTCAACGCGCTCGACACAGGCCGGGCGCAGTTGCTGGTCTTCAGCGACAACAAACCGCTGGGGTCGAGCGCTCTGAACGAATTCCATATGAGCTTCATGCGGGACGCCAACAACCTGGGCCAGCCCTCCGGCGGGACCGGCGTCAGCCTTGCCTCTCAGGGATTCGCCACCGGTCCGGGGACGCTCGGCATTGTTCCGGGTGAACAGGTTCAGAGCGTCGAAAGCGTCGCCTTCAATAACTTCACCATCGGCGCCGATCCCGACCAGTTCGATCAGATCAACAACTCTTACGAATTGAGCGACAACTTCTCAAAAGAACTCGGGAATCATTCATTGAAATTCGGGGCGCAATTCAATTACAGCCAGATCAACACGTATCCCTACGCGCAGTTGAATGGAAGCTTCCAGTTCTTCGGCACGGAGACGGGTCTCGATTTCGCGGATTTCCTGCTTGGCATCGCCAGCCAGTACAACCAGAATTCGTTGCGGCCGTTTTACGAGCGCAATCGATACGCCGCCATCTACGCACAGGACAGCTGGCGCGCGCGTCGCGGTTTGACGATTAATTACGGTCTGCGCTGGGACCGGATCGAGCCCTGGTACGAGAAATACAACAACGCGATCACACTGGTACCCGGGGAGCAGTCCGTCGTTTTCCCCACCGCGCCCACCGGTATCGTATATCCCGGCGATCCGGGCATTCCGCGCACGCTCGCGCCCGCCGGCAATCTCGATTTCGCGCCGCGGATCGGCGTGGCTTACGCTCCGGGCGGTTCGAACAAAACCAGCGTTCGGGCAAGCTTCGGAATCTTCTATGCGGGAATCCAGGGCGAAACGCTGGGATTGATCAGCGACAACGCGCCCTACGGGTACACCTATACCAGCCCGGCGCCGCCGCTCTTTGCCACTCCTTTTGTCGATGCCGCAACCGGAAACTCCGAAGGTCAGCGCTTTCCCGCCCAACTCGCCCCTTTGAACGTTTCGCCATCCAATCCGGATTCGAATATTAATTGGGCGCAATTTGAACCGCTGAGCGCGATTCCGGCCTATGCGCCGAATAATCGTATTCCCTATACCGAGCAGTACATGTTGTCGATCCAGCATCAGTTCGGAACCGGGACTCTGCTCACGGTCAGTTACACGGGCAACCAGGCGCACCATCTTCTGGTGCTCGAAGCAGCCAATCCCGGCAATGCCGCGCTCTGTCTGAGTCTGAGCCAGCCAGGCGAGGTAGCGCCGGGCAGCCCTACGTGCGGTCCTTTCGGCGAAAGCAACACCTACACCACCGCCGCGGGGCAGGTGATTCAGGGCACGCGCGGTCCGTTTGGTCCCGCCTTCGGCAGCGTCAGCTATCAGACCACGATTGGGAACTCCAATTACAACGCGCTCGAAACCACTCTGCGCCACATCAGCGGACGCCTTGAATTGATCGCCGGTTATACCTACGGCAAATCCATCGATCAGGGCTCCAATCTGGGCGACCAGGTGAACCCGCTCAATCCGTCCCTGAGCCGGGAATTATCTTCTTTCGACATGCGGCAGAATTTCGTTCTCAGCTATAACTACCGGCTTCCGCTCGACCGTCTGCTGCGAGCGTCCAATCGCTGGACTCGCGATTGGACGGTCTCCGGGATCAGTCGTTTCAGCACCGGATTTCCCGTGACTCTCTACAACTACGCCGACACTTCGTTACTGGGAACGCAATCGAACGGCATCAATAATCTGCCCGTCGATACACCGGACTACACGCCGGGGGCTCTCGAACTCAATCACAATCCCCGCAATGGACAGCCTTATTTCAATACCGCGCTTTTTTCGTTGCCGCCGCTCGGCTCGATCGGGAATGCCGGCCGCAGATCTTTCTCCGGCCCCGGAATCGACAATTACGATTTCAGTGTGCAGAAGGCGCTGCGCCTGACGGAGACGAGGTCGCTCCAGTTGCGCGTTGAGGCATTCAACGTGTTCAACCATGCCCAGTTCTACGGACCGGCGTCGGTGAACGGGAATATCAACAGCGCGACGTTTGGCCAGGTCGTGAGCGCCGCCGCTCCCAGACTGGTTCAACTGGCTGCGAAATTCCTTTTTTGAATCGGTGTGCGACGGTTCTTCTAGCTCTCGAAGCTCTTGACCGCTTCCTGCTCATCCTGAAAGGTATGGATGAGGGTGCTGATGCCGGTCATATCCAGAAGCTTCTTGATCTCCGGCGTCGGGTTCAACACTTTCAGCGCGCCGCGGTTTTTTACCAGATGCGAATAGCAGCTCATCAATTGTCCGAGGCCTGCGCTGTCGATCCGGGTCACGCGGCTCAGGTCGATGATGACTCTGGAATCGCTCTGTTCGAGAACTTCGCGTCGAAGTTCTTCCAGTTCCTGGGCGGAATGTGTCAGTTCCGCGCTGACTTTGAACTGTAGAACGGAAACGCCGGCGGCCTGCTTCCAGGCGAGGTTGGACGCGCGCAGATCCGCCG
>CAWBIS010000148.1:0-26088 GCA_963788485.1 Terriglobia bacterium | reverse complement strand
CGCAGCAGGGCTCGCTGAATCAACTGGCGCAGGGGATTGCGGACCAGATCAATAACCTGTTGACGAGCGGAAACATCTCGGACGCCAACGCGACCACGGGAGCGGCAGCGGTTCCGGGTATTCCGCTGTTTACTTACACCAACGGAACGACCGCGGCGGCGACATTGACGGTCAATCCGGCGATCACGGGGGCGCAGCTGGCAGCCATCGACCCGGGCCCGCCCGAAGTGGATAACGGCACGGCTCTCGCGCTGGCAAACCTGGCGACACCTACGGGCGCCGCCGGCACCGCGGGCGAGATCGATAACCTGAGTTACTCGGAGTTTTACGGCAACATGGCCGGCCAGCTCGGCGCGGCGATCTCCACGGCCCAGAGTAACCAGACTACGAGTCAGAATCAGGTGACGCAGGCTACCAATATGCGGCAGCAGGCGTCCGGCGTGGATCTGAATCAGGAGGCGATCAGCGTATTGCAGTTCCAGCAATCGTATGATGCGGCGTCCAAGATGGTGGCCGTCGTCTCCGCGATCACCGAAAGCCTTCTGAACGCGATCAATCCGGAAGCCGCTTCGTAACGCCGCACCCGAAAGGTCTTGAATGACACCCGGAATCAACGCCGAAGGACAGCAGTTCATCAACTCGATCAACCAGATCCAGACGCAGCTGAATAATGCGGAGCTGCAGATATCAAGCGGGCTGAAGGTTAATCAACCATCGGACGCACCCGACGAAATCAGTCCGATTCTGCAGTTGCACGCGCAGATCGGCCAGAATACGGCGATCCAAACCGGTCTCGCCAACGCTCAGGCAACGGTCAATTCGGCGGAGGGCGCGCTGTCGAGTTCGGTTACGCTGCTGGAGAGCGCCTCGAGCATTGCCACGCAGGCCACGGGCTTGACCCAGACGGCCAGTTCCCGCGCCACGCTGGCAGAAAGCGTGTCCGCGTTGATGCAGCAGATGGTGGCGAACGCCAACACCACCCTCGATGGCAATTACGTATTCAGCGGGGATCAGCCGCAGACGCAGCTCTACCAGTTGGATCCCACATCCGCGACAGGCGTCGACCAGTTGGCGACGGCGACCAATACCGATCTGGTGCAGGGCCCGGGAGGCACGCAGATTGCGGCGTCGCTGACCGCCAACACGATCTTCGACGCCCGCAATGCCGATGGAACGCCCTCTGCCAACAATGTCTTCGCCGCTCTGGCGAATCTGCAAACGGCGCTGACCAACAACGACACGACGGGAATCACCTCTTCCATCACGGCGCTGCAGAGTGCGTCCACTTACCTGAACAACCAGCTGGCATTCTATGGCAACGCGCAGGACCAACTGGATTCCGCGGTCACGGACGCGACGAACGACGGCACGCAGCTGCAGGTTCAACTGAGCAATCTCGAGGATGCGAACCAAAGCACGGCCATCACACAACTGACACAGGCGCAGACGCAGTTGCAGGCGGCACTGGATGCACAGGCACGGCTGCCGCAGACCACTCTGTTCGACGTGTTGCCGACGTCATAAACGATCCGGCGCGAGTATCGACGAAGCATCGGACCGTCGGAACTTCGCCAGGCCGGCGCTTCTACGACAGGCAGCCCTGTTATGTTGTTGCGAAGAGATTGGCCATACGCGGCGGCTCAGATCCTGCCATTGCAACAGAATGTGCCGGCGGCCTCGCGCGGCTGGCATATTCGTCTCTTCTGGTCCGTGAATTGCGAAGGCTCCACCACGAACCGTGAATCGTCAGCTCACTCAACAGGAAATCGACGCCGTATTTCAGAAGATCAAAGGTCATGCCGACGATCCCGCCAAGAAGGCGGCAGCGTTCGATTTCCGGCGTCCCGACCGCATCGCCACGTCTCAGGTGCGAGCCATTCACCTTCTGCACGAGAACTTCGTGCGCAACCTGGCTTCGAGCCTCTCGGGTTACCTGCGCACTTACCTCACGGTAAACCTGATCAGCGTGGAACAGTTGTCTTACGGCGAGTTTCTGGAAGGCTTGCCTTCGCCCACGTGCCTGGTCTCGCTGAGCCTGAATCCGTACGACGGCAATGCGCTGATCGAATTGAATTCGACGCTCATTTTTCCGATCATTGAGATCATTCTGGGTGGTAAGGGCCGGGCGTCGGGCGCTATTCGCCGCGAAATCACGGAAATCGAACAGAACCTGCTGGAGACCCTGTTTCGCATCATTCTGAACGATCTGAAAGAAGCCTGGAAAGGGGTAACGCCGATCGATTTCAAGATCGAGGCCGTGGCCACCGAACCGCAGATGCTGCAGATTCTCGCACCGAACGAAGCGGTGGTGGCGGTAGGAATCGAAATCAGAATCGGCGAGAATTCCGGCACGCTCAATCTCGCCATCCCGTCGATCAACATCAAAATGATCGGACACAAATTCGATCAGCAGTGGAGTCTGCGAAAGACCGAGCCCACCGAAGCGGAGCAGCAGCGAATTCTGAAACTCGTCCGGCCGGCGGAAGCCGAATTCGACGCGCGGTTGCGCGGGCCGAGCCTGAGTGTGGGCGATCTGCTGAAGATGGAAGCGGGCGATCTGCTCCGGTTCGATCATCGTCTGGATCAAACGCTGGATGGCGAGATCAACGGGGTGTCGAAGTTTCGCGGGCGGGTGATCAACTCCAACCAGAAGAAAGCGTTTCTGATCGACACGATGCCGGAGGCACGGAGTTGACGCCAGTCATGCGACATGGTTTTTGTAGCGGAAATCCGCATGGCCGAATGTGGGGCGGATTCGGTGTCGCGGTTCCTCGCCGGCGGCTAGTTCGGGTAGGTTCGATAAAGGCCGCGGCGATCGGGAAGCGCCATACGGATCAGCAGGCGGACATAGGGATCGGCTGCGGCTCTTTTCGACAGCGCGCAGGCTTTGTGCAGCTCGACGGCGATCGCGCTCAGCAGTTCAAGCCGCTCCGATTCGGCGGGGTTGGTTGCGAACAGCGTTTTCATCCCGATGTTCGCCCGGTCGGCGAGTTCGCTCATGCGCACGGCGTCGTTTCTGCACCACGCGTCCAGCAGGGCGCTGGCGCACTGTCTGTCCACATTCACGGAATCCTGCATGGCGATGTCGTTCTTGCTTTGCATTCAAACTCCTCATCGGACGGAACTGGTGAAATAACGCGATGAAGAAAAATTCCGCGAGAGCAAACGTTCGCCGCCGCGACTACGCGGCACTGACGGGCTTGGGCATTTCCGTCGCCGCGGTGGCGGGCGGATTCATTATCGAGCGTGGCAGAATTCTCGATCTGGCCAGCCTGCATTCGCTGGTGATCGTAATCGGCGGGACGATTGGCGCGGTTCTCGTGGGCACGCCTGTCCCGGCGCTTGCCGCCGCATTGCGCCGCTGCCGTCACACGCTGCGGGAGACGGAAGACGAGCGGCACGACACGGCCGAACAGATCGTTCGTTACGCGGCGCTCGCACGCCGCGCCGGGGTGGCATCACTCGAACCCGAGGCGGAAGCCATCCAGTCCGGCTTTCTGCGGCGCGCGCTGTTCCTGGTCGTCGACGGCGTTGCGCCACGGGAAATGAGGAGCCAGCTGGAGGCAGACATCGCGGCGGAGGAAAACAGCGCGGAAGCGGCCGCGCGCGTCTTCGAGCAGGCGGGCGGATACTCGCCAACGATCGGTATCATCGGCGCCGTAGTGGGACTGATCCAGGTAATGAAACAGCTCGGCAACGCGGGCGAAGTGGGGCGGGGAATTGCGGCCGCGTTTATCTCCACGTTATACGGAGTTGGACTGGCGAATCTCCTGCTGCTGCCTCTGGCGGCTCGTATCCGATCGCGAGCGCTGGGGGAAAGCCATCTGCGGGAACTGATTCTCGAAGGCGTTACAGCCATTGCCGAAGGGCTGAGCCTGCATATCGTGCGCTCGAGGCTCGAAACCTACGTGAGCGGAAAGGATGCCGCGCCCGCGGGCCGGACGTTCTCAACAATTCCCGCGCCTGCCGTATCCGGGGCGGGCGCCGCGCGCAGGAGCGCATGACTCGCAGAACGCGCCATTCGCCGGCGGGAGTGGATCGATGGATGATCTCCTGGGCCGATTTGCTGACGTTGCTGTTCGCGTCCATGGTGGTTCTTTACGCCTCGGCTGCGCGGGAGCGTCTGAAGCCGCCGCCTCCCGCTCCGGCGCCTCCCGCACCGGCTGTCCGAGCCGCACCGCCGCGCAAAAACGAACTGGCGCTGCCTTTCGAAAAGCTCAGCCGTTCGCTGGCGGGGGACATGGCGAGCGGGCAGCTGGAAGCATCGCTCGACGCGCGCGGCATTGTGATCAGTCTCAAAGATCGCGCTTATTTCACTTCCGGCAGCGATGAAGTTCAGGCCGCCGCTATCGGGAGCATCGGCAAAATAGCGGACGTGATTCGCGGACTGCCGAATGCGGTCCGCCTCGAAGGTCACAGCGATTCGGTACCGATTCATAACCGGAAATTCCGCGACAACTGGAGTTTGTCGGCGGCTCGCAGCTTTGCCGTGCTCAGCCTGCTGGAATCGCGCTTCGACGTCCCTTCGGCGCGGCTTTCCATCGCCGGCTACGCGGATAATCAGCCGATTTCGGAAAACGAGTCGCCCGAGGGGCGGGCACGAAACCGGAGAGTCGACATCGTGATTCTGAGTGAGACGAGATGACTGGAGAGGCACTGTTCCGATGCTTGTAATCAGAAGAAAGCGCGGCGAGGTGATCCGGATCGGCGGCGACGTGGAACTGGAGCTCCTCTGGATCGGACGGAGTTGCGTGCGGCTGGGAATTCGGGCGCCGCGTTCGGTCGCGGTCACAATCGGGCCGCCAGTTTCGCCTGCCGTCGAAAAAGATTGCGTAAATGACCGATCAGTGGAGATGAGCGGAGAAGTGTAGATGTCCACCACCGGCGTCACCCCAATCACGATCAACGCCATCAGCCAGTATGCGTCGGATTTTCAGCAGATCCTCGACCGCTCGGTGTCGATCGCCAGTATTCCGCTGGAGCAACTCGAGAACACCCAAGGGTTGGTTCAGGAGCAGATATCGACCGCAACATCGCTCAGTTCGACCGTGGCGAGCGTCGCGAGCGCGCTCACCCAGCTTGGCAATGACGGCTCCGGCGGCGGTCTGACCGCCAACAGCTCCGACAGTTCGATAGTGACCGCGGAGGCGACGGGCGCGACCGCCGCCTCCACGTACACCATTTCGAACGTGACATCCGTCGCCACTGCCGCTTCGGAAAGCTCCCTGACATCGTACACCGACGCCACGTCGACACCGGTTTCGACCACCGGCCTGATGCAACTGACGGTCGGGTCGAATACTTACCAGATCAGTCTCACCAGCAGCACGAATAATCTTACGGGAGTTGTCGCCGCGATCAATAACCTGAATGCGGGCGTAACGGCCCAGGTCCTGACGACGGCCAACGGCGATTATCTCTCGGTATCCGCGAACAGCCCCGGGGCCACCACGCTGCAACTGGCGGACGATCCCACGGGCGCCGACACGCAGGTCCTCACCGATCAGAACCAGGGCTCGAATACGAATTTCGATCTGAACGGGGTCGCCATCAGCACTCCGGATACGACAATCAACAACGTCATCCCAGGTCTGACATTTACCATTCAGGGCACCACGTCGGCCAATCAGACGGCAACCATCTCGCTCAGCGCCAGCACCGACCAGGTCTCCAACGATCTGCAGACCCTGGTGACCAATTACAACAGCCTGGTATCGGCGGTGAACGCGGAGAGCGGTTCGAACGCGGGAGCGCTCGCGGGCGATTCCGCAATTTTCGAGCTGCGGGACGCCATGTTGCAGCTGGCGGGGTACTACAATTCCAGCGGCAGCATCCACTCGCTGGCGGACCTGGGCGTTACCTTCAATCAGGACGGTACGGCCTCTTTCGACGCGAGCGCATTGACTTCGCTGAGTTCGACGCAGACTGCGGATGTCTTCAGCTTCCTGGGCTCGGCGACCACCGGCCTCGGAAACATTGCGAACGCGTTCAGTCAAATCAGCGATCCCACCGACGGCACTCTTACCGATGAGATCAACAACTGGAATACGGAAAACACATCGCTGAGCACCCAGATCAGCGATACCACGACGCAGATCAATAATATGCAGACTTTGCTGTCGCAGCAACTGGAGGCGGCGGATGCGCAGGTGGAAGAATTGTCGTCGCAGCAGAGCATAGTGTCGGCCAGCATTCAAAGCCTCGATTACGCCACCTACGGCGAACAGATTCTGAGCTCGCAGGGCGCCTGATGGACAAGATTGAGAGTGTCATCGCGGAACTACGGGCAGTGACGGGGGAGATGGCGGCGCAGGCGGACCTCGGCGGGGAGGAATTCGCGAAGCTGCTCCAGCGCCGAGGCGAGCTCATCCGGGAACTGTGCGCTTCCGCTTTCGATCCGCGCGATTATCGTCTTGGCTCGATCGTGCGAGACGGCGATGCGGTGCTGGCCCGGACGCGTTCGAGGAGAAACACTTTGCGCGAGGAGGCCGCGAACCTGCGCCGGCTGGCCAGTCTCGTGGGCGGGATGAAGTCGACCCTTTTTCAACCCGAACGCAGCGGAGTGGATATCAACGCGTAGCGGAGCGAAACCGATTTACCGCTTTCGCATTTTCATCAGATCTTCCCTGACTCTTTCCATTACCCCGCGCCACTCGCCGCGCCGCTCCTGACGGAACAAGGTCATGCTGGGGTACCAGGGCGAATCCGTCCGCTCCCGCATCCAGCGCCAGTCGGGCGCGAAGGGCAGTAGCGTCCACACGGGACTCGCCAGCGCACCCGCCAGATGCGCAACCGAGGTGTCCACCGATATCACCAGATCCAGTTGCGCCACCAGTGCGGCGGTATCGGCAAGATCTCCAAGTTCGCGATGCAAAGGCGTGAACGGCAGCGATTCGCAGCCCCTGCGAAATCCTTTCTGCAAACTGATCCACGCGGTCTCCGGCAGGCCGTCGAGGACGGCCAGATCGGACGGGAGCAGCGAGCGGTTGCGATCGTTCCAATGTTGAACTCCGCCGCGCCATGCAATACCCACCTTGAGGTGAGACGCCGGTATATTCAGCGAGACCGCCCACTCGCGGATCCGCTCCGGGTTGGCGGACAAATACGGCATCTCGGCCGGAACAGTCTCGGCGCGCGTACGAAGTACGTTCGGGAGATGCAACAGCGGGGCGTACCAGTCGCATGCCGGCGGCTCCTCGCCCGCGGTGGTGACGGTTTCCACTCCGGGCGCGGTCCGCAGCAGCTCGGTCAGGGGTTCCGGACACAATGCGGAAACGCGTCCGCCGGCGTATCTCAGGTGGCGGGCATAACGAATGAACTGAAGGGTGTCGCCGAGGCCCTGCTCGCTCAGCAGCAGAATCCTGCGTCCCCGAATCGGCTCACCGGTCCAGAGAGGCAAACCCGGTCTGCCGGGCGCGGGCCGGAAAGCATAGTTTCGCCAACCCTCCGCGAAATCGCCGCGGAGGAGCTGCGCAATTCCAAGGTTGACGCGATAATCGCGACTGGCGGGAACCAGACGAACAGCCGCTTCGTAGCCGATCAGCGCCGCGTCGACTTTTCCCAGACCCAGACGTACATTGGCCAGGTTGTTCAGGGCGGCGTGATGTTCCGGCGCGGCGTTCAGAACCGTTTCATAACAGGTTTCGGCTTCGTCGAGCAAATCGAGATCCTGCAGGGCGAGGCCGAGGTTGTAGTTGGCGTCGGTGTAACCGGGCCGGCAATCGAGAGCGCGGCGGTAGCAGGGGATGGCGTCCTCCGCGGCGTGCCGCAGGCGCAACAGGTTGCCGAGATTGTTCAACGCTTCGGGAAAGTGCGCGCGTAACTCCAAAGCCTCTCTGTAAGCGGCCTCGGCTGCGCGCGATTCTCCCATCCCGCCGAGCACCACCCCCAGGTCGTAGTGGAAACCGGCATGGGCGGGTTTGAGGTGAATCGCCTGGCTGAGCGCCGAAAGCCCCTGGTCGCTGTGCCCGCTGAGGCTCAGCACACCACCGAGAAGCGCCCAGGCTTCCGCCGCATCGGGTCGCGCAGCCAGGGTTCGCTCGAGAACCGCGGCCGCTTCGGCAAACCTTGTACCCCGAATCAGAGCGCAGGCTTCGGCGAGACGAAGAGGATCGGCTGCCGCGACTGCCGGACCGGTGTGTTTCGACCGGGAAGAAGGTTTGCGCGCAGGAATGCCCATTGTGGTAGTTGTTCGTCAAAAAAAATCGGGCGGCCGTTCAATTTCGAACGCCGCCCGCAGTCGCTTCAGCCGCCGTTTTTTGAAACTACTGACGCAGGAGAGCGAGGATTGCCTGAGGAGCGGAGTTGGCTTGCGCCAGAGCCGCTGTACCGGCCTGTACCAGAATCTGCGCCTTGCTCAGATTGGCCGCTTCGGTGGCCAGATCCGCGTCTTTGATACCGGATTCGGTGGCCGCTTCGTTGGTTACCTGGCTCTGCGCCAGATTGGTTGCGTAAGTAAAGAGGTTCTCGCCTTTACCTACGGCTGCCTGTGCGCGGCCCAGGCTGGTTACGGCGTTGGTCAGCGCGGTCAGCGCGTTTTCCGCGTTGGTCTGGGTGCTGACATCCACCGTGGAGCCGGTGCCGAGCTGAGCGGAGGCGATTACGGGCCCTCCCTGGCTGGCGACGCCGGTGCCATTGGAAATGCCCTGGATGACGCCGGCGCTGGAAGTTCCCGTTGCCGTCGTGCCGAGGGACAGCGTGAAGTTGTTCAGTCCGCTGACGAAGCGGATGCCATCCACGCCGTTCTGTTGATCCTTTACCGCAACAATCTGATCCAGAGTGGAATCGTTCGACTGCTGCAGATGGGTGTTGATGCTGCTCAGCGCCGCATCGATATTGCCGGCGTCGGCGCTCGAAAGGCTGAAGGAGATGGAATGATCGTCTCCCTGTGCGTCGGGCGCCGTCAAGGTTACGGTCTGGCTGTTCCCGGCGATGGTGAATCCCTGGAAATTCAGGAAGCCGCTGGACGACGTGCCGTTGGCGTCGAGGCTGGGCGTGCCGGCGCCGTTCTGCGCGGAACCGGTGACCGCGCCGAGAGCGGCGGAATTTACCGCGCCGTTGGTGAAGCCGAAGCCGACCCCGGTTCCATTCGCTCCGTAAGCGTTCAGGCGGAAGCTGGTATTGTTATTCGAGACAAGCTCGATATTACCGGCGCCGTTGTCCTCCGCCGTAATGCCTGCCGCGCGGGTCAACGCATTGCTTTGCAGGGCCGTATTGAGGTTGTCGATGGCGGTGGTTTCGCTGGTGCCAACGCTCAACTGGCCGAGGTCGGCGACCTGTCCGCCGATGGCGATCTGGATGTTCTGCTGATCGCCCGCGACAGCCGCGGCTCCCGCCGTAATGCTGGTATAGGTCGGAGTGGCGCCGGTACCTTCGAAGCTGCCCAGTCCGAGCACGTTCGAAGTGTCGCCGGAGGCAAGGACCTGCACGCTGTCGGCCTGGTTCGCGTTCGTCGCCGTGAACACCAGCTGATTGCCTGTGTTCAGGGCGGCGGTTACGCCGGTGTTGGCCAAAGCGGTATTCAGATCGGTGAGAGTCGTCGCCTGCGCTTCGCCGGCGCCGATCGTCAGTTGCACGTTATGGGTCGTGCCGGCGACGGTTACGCCGAGGTTCACGGTTTCCGCCGCGGTGTTCGCGCTGGTGGCGAGAAGCGCCGCCTGGCCGGTATTTACGGCGGTGGACGCCGCCACGGCCTGGCCGGTCGAAGTGCCCGTCTGCACGTTGCCGAGCAGAGCGTTGGCAGTCTGATCGCCCGCTTCCACCTGGAAGGCCGACGTGGAAGAGGTGAACTGGAGGCTGGAAGCCCCGTTCGTCGGGTTGGTGTAAACCGATGCCTGAATGTTGGCATTCTTGAACGCTGTGGCCTGCTGGGTGGTTCCGTTGCCCGCGTTCTGAATGGCCTCGTTAATCGCAGTTGCAAGAGTATTGGCGTCCGTTACGCCGCTCAGGTTAACGTTGACGGCGACACGGTCCGAGCCGTTAGTGTTGGAGAAACCGGGCCCGGTGACGTAAAACGTGGTGTAGCCCGCATTGACTTCCGACGCCTGATTGGTGGTGTTGGCGACAATATTCGCTACTGAAGTGGTGCCGGCGCCGGTACCGATGTCAGTTGCGCTGTTGCCGGTGGCAGTATATCCGCTGAGTCCGAGGCTCTGCGTATCCACGGCTGCATTCGTGAGGTCCACCGATACCGAACCGTTCTGAATCGCGGTGGTGCTGCCGCTGGCGCGGCCGCCGCCGATATAAACAGAAAGATCCTGCGCGAACTGGCCGCCGGCATTCAGTCCGATCGACTGCGCCTGGCGATTGATTTCCGTCAACACACTCTGGAATTCCTGATTCAGCACGGTTCGATCGCCGGTGAACGTCGAGGACGCCGACTGCGTCGCCAGTGTGTCGGCGCGATCCAGCAGCTGCGTGATGTTGTTGATACCGCCATCGATGGTCTGCAGCGTGGCGAGACCGTCGTTGGCGTTCTGGATGCCCTGGGTCAGAACCGCCTGGTCAGCCTGCAAGCCGTTGGCGATGGCCAGACCCGCGGCGTCGTCGCCGGAGTTTACGATGCGCAGTCCCGAAGTGATTTCGTTGATGGTTTGCGTTTGAAAATTGTTGTCGGCCTCGAGGTAATTCTGGGCCTCAAGTGACGCGATATTGGTGTTGATTGAGAACGACACGGTGGCTGTTATCTCCTTGAAGCTCATGCACCGGGAATCGTGTCTCGGTTGAACAGTTTACCGTTCGGAGCTTTCACTTGCACATATCGAGCGGCTCGAGTTTTTTTTTGGAAAAAAGTACTACGACTTCCGTGCAATTAACCACTGTTGCCGTCGAGAGTTCGACGGCGCTCGGGATTTTCGCCGGTTCAGATACCGATACGCGCGCGCACGGTTTATTATTTCCATCAACTTAGCTACGGCGTCTCCTGGCGTCCGGCATGCATTGGGGAGAGCGATGCTGGACCCGACCGGAAGCGCGCTTGAGCGGTACATGAACCTGCTCGCCACCCGCCAGAACCTGATCGCCTCCAACATCGCCAACGCGGACACGCCAGGTTATAAAACACAGGACATCGACTTTCAGTCTGAGTTTCAAAGCGCCATGAACGGACATGCCAACCCGACGGAAGTTCCCGGCCTCAAAACGAATAACGACGGAAATAACGTCAATCTAGACCGCGAAGCCCGCCTGCTGTCGGAGAATGCGATGCGATTTAATATCGCCACTCAGCTGATGAAGGGCCAGTTCAGCACCATGAAGATGGCCATCGACGAGGGCAAAAACGGATGAGCCTTTTTTCCGCGCTTTCGGTCGGCGCCTCGGGCATGTCCGCCCAGCGGACGCGAGCCGAACTCATCACCGAGAATCTGGCAAACGCCGAGACGACGCGTACTCCGGACGGCGGTCCGTACCGCCGCAAGGACGTGGTTTTTGAAAGCAACGCGGCGCCTTCGTTCTCGTCGATTCTCGGCGACGCAATGACGCCGGGCGGTGTGTCGGTTTCCTCCATCAATGTGGATGAAGGCGATCCGGTGAAGCGCTACCAGCCGGGGCACCCGGACGCCGGGCCGGATGGATACGTATCCTATCCGCGCATCAGCCCGGCCGAGGAGATGGTCGATCTTATGAGCGCTTCGCGGGGCTATCAGGCCAACGTCGCATCCATGAGCGCGGTCAAAGACATGATTCAACATTCCCTGGATCTGCTGCGATAAAGCGATGTCGGTCTCCGTTTCTTCTCTTCTCAACAGCGTTATACCCTCCGGCGGCGTGCAGGGCCCCGGCGCGGCCGTTTCCGCCGGTAAAACGGGCACTGGTTTCGCCAACGCTCTCGAGAACGCGATCCAATCCGTCGACCAGCCGGGCCGGCAGGCGGATCAAGCCATTCAGAACTTTCTGAACGGCGATGGCGAGGAATTGCACAACGTCGCGCTCTCGGTGGAACGGGCATCGCTCGCGTTCGACCTGGGGGTTCAGATCCGGAACAAGGTCGTTTCCGCTTATCAGGAAGTCATGCGGATGCAGGTTTAGGGTCTTTGACCGCATGACTCGATCGCTTACTGTTCAGGATTTGGGGAGCGCCGTCAATCGACCTGCGCCTGGCCGCTCCAACGACCAGCCGGATTGCCAATCCGCCGCGGGTAATCAACCCGCCCTGCGAGCGCAATGGATCAGTTAAAAAAGCTGCTGGCGAGTCTCTCGCCGCGCCAGATGGTGACGATCGCCATCTGCGTGCTGCTCTGCGGAACCGCGCTTTATGCATTGATTCACTGGAGAAAAGAAGCGGATTTCAAGACGCTCTACACGGGGCTCTCGCCCGAAGACTCGGGCGCGGTGGTGCAGAAGCTGAAGGAGTCCTCCAGCGAGTACCGCCTTTCGGAAACAGGGGACGTGATCTCGGTTCCCTCGGCGAAGCTGGCGGAGCTGCGATTACAGCTCGCCGCGGCCGGTCTGCCCAAGACCGGCAGGATTGGTTTTGAAATATTCGACAAGACCAATCTGGGCGCCACCGAATTCGTCGAACACGTCAACTACCGGCGTGCCCTCGAAGGCGAACTGGAGCGGTCGGTAGCGGCGCTGGCGGAAGTGGAGCAGGCGCGCGTCCACATCACTTTCGCAAAGGATTCGGTATTCATAGAATCGCGCGAGGCGGCCAAAGCCAGTGTCATGGTGAAGTTGCGGCCGGGAGCGAGGCTTTCGCCGCGTAACGTCACCGCGGTTCAGCATCTGGTGGGCAGCGCGGTGGAAGGGCTTTTGCCCGACGCCGTGTCTGTGCTCGACATGCAGGGTAACCTGCTGAGCCGGCCCGCGCCATCCTCGCCGGATGAAGCTGCCAGCGATGCCGCGCTCGAATATCGCCAGAAGGTGGAGCGCGATCTGTTGCAGAAGATCAGCGCGACGCTGGACCCACTGCTCGGCCCGAATCGTTATCGCGCCAGCATGTCCGTCGACGTGGATCTCAACAGTACCGAACAGAGCGAGGAGACGGTGGACCCGGCGAAATCGGTCATGCTGCAGTCGCAAAAAACCGAAGAGATCGTCGGGGGAGTGGGCACGGGGGGCATACCCGGAACCGCGTCCAATCTGGGGCCGACACGCGCCGCATCGTCGTCGCGGACCACGACGCAACGCCGGACCGAGAATATCAGCTGGCAACCGAGCAAAGTCACACGCACCACAAGAATTCCGCAAGGCGCGGTGAAGCGCCTGTCGGTGGCTCTGGTGCTGGACCAGACCGTGCGCTGGGAAGGCTCGGGCAAGAAAGCGCACCGGATCATCGAGCCGCCTTCGCCGCAGGTGCTGAGTTCGGTGAAAGATGTCGTGACGGCCGCCATCGGCTTCATGCCCGATCGCGGCGATCTGATAACGGTGCAGACGCTGCCGTTTGAAGAAACGCTCAATCAGCAGGCGCCGGACGCGCCGAATTCCGCGCCGCCAGCCAAACAGAATTCGAACAATCTGCGCAACCTCCCGATGCCGATGCTGATCGGAGCGGTAGTGGGTCTGGTGCTGATCGTGGCCGCCGCGGTATTTCTCTTGTCTCGCCGGAAGAAAAGAAATCCGGGACCGGCCGATACGGACATGATGAAAGCTCTTCCCGGCTCGCCCGACACGCCCCAGACGCAAGCGCTGAAAGCGCAGGCGCAACTGGAAGCGCAAATGGCGGAGCGCGACGAAGAGCAGCGCCGGGCCGATCTGGCCGCAATCGCCAGCATAAAAGTGCCGCCCGTAAAGACCAAGAAAGCCGAAGTGCTGGCGAAACAGATCCGCGAAACCACAAAGAAGGACTCGAACGGGGCCGCTCAGATTCTGCAGTCATGGATTCACGACCGGTAGGACCGGGGCAATGGATTTGAAATGATCACCAACATCTCAGCACCGGGATCGGGGGAAGACGCCCTCACCGGCGTGCAAAAAGCCGCGGTTCTTCTGATCGCATTGGGAGATCAGGCGGGCGCCGAGCTGATCCGGCACCTTTCCGAAGAAGAGGTCCAGATGGTTGCGCGGGAGGTGGCGCGCCTCAAACACATCACGCCGAATCAGGCCGAGTCCATACTTGAAGAGTTTTATCAGCTCACCTCAGCCCGGGAGTTCATCGCCAAAGGCGGTATCGACTACGCGCGCACCATGTTGATGAACGCGTTCGGCCTGGAGACGACGAAAAGGCTGATGGACAGACTTCTCAAAGAGCTGGGCGACGGTATTGCCACCTTCGATGCGCTGCAGAAAGCCGATCCGATGCGGCTGGCCAATTTTCTGCACAACGAGCACCCGCAGACGGTCGCACTGGTTCTGTCGCATCTGAATCCGTCGCAGGCGGCTGCGCTGCTGGCCTCGCTGCCGCCGCATTTGCGCGGAGACGTGGCTCTGCGAGTGGCATCGCTCGACCAGATTTCGCCCGAAGTCATCAGCAAAATCGCCGGCGTGATCGGCCAGCGGCTGAATGCGATCGGGGAATACAGCCGCGAATCCTACGGCGGCGTGCGCGCGGTCGCGGAAATGTTCAACCGCCTGGATTCGGAAACATCCAAGGAGATTCTGAGTTCGATCGAGCAGCAGGACCAGACGCTTGTCGATACCATTCGCCATCTGATGTTCGTATTCGAGGACATCCTGCTCATGGACGTGAACGGGCTGAAGGAAGTCGTCGACCGGGTGGATCGGAAGGTGCTAACTATGGCGCTCAAAGGAACGGGCGAGCAGATCAAGAATCATTTCTTCCAATGCCTGTCGCAGCGCGGCGCGGAAACCATCCGGGAAGACATCGAGGCTCTGGGTCCCGTCAAAATCCGCGAAGTGGAAGCCGCGCAGCAGCAGATCATCGCCACTATTCGTGCGCTGGAAGCGGAAGGTGTCGTAAGCGTTAGCGGAACCGGGGAGCAATATGTCGTGTAAACTCTTCACGGGCGGAGGCGGAGAAGAGCCGAAAGCCGCTCCGATGGTGTGGAACGTAGTCCGCTCCGCGGCGGCGACCCTCGATGCAAATCTCTTCACGCCGCCGAAATCCGCCGACTCCGCCGGCCAGGATGAACTGAAAGCCAGACTCGCCGCCATGGAACAGCGCGTGCGCGAAGCGCGCGAAGCCGGACGCGTGGAAGGGGAGGCGCAGGGCCGGCGCGCCGCCCAGGGTGAGGTGGATGGCATGCTGCAAAAACTCGCCTCAGGCATTCGGGAAGTCTCCGATCTGCGGTCCAGGCTTCGAAACGAGGCGGAAGCCGATCTGGTGCGGCTGGCGATCGCCATCGCCCGCAAGATTGTGGGGCGTGAGCTGAACACCGACCCCGAGGCGATTACGGGCCTGGTGAAGGCGGCGCTCGAAAAGGTTCGCACACAGGAGGTGCTGCGCGTGCGTGTACACCCGGACCACAGTGGACGTATCTCGGAGTGTCTGACTCGCTACGGGGCGCCTCAGGCGGAAGTTGTGCCCGATGCCGCGAGCGAGCGCGGCGGGGTCATTTTCGAGACCAGCCGCGGCAACTTCGACGCTTCGGTGGAGACGCAACTGCGCGAGATCGAGCGCGGTCTCACGGACCGGTTCCGGGGGCAATCGCGATGAACCAGCCGATCGATCTTTCGCGTTACTTCCAACGGCTGGAGCGCATCGCTCCCGCCGTCTGCACCGGCACGGTCACGGAACTGACAGGATTACTGGTGGAATCTTCCGGTCCCGCCGCGGCCGTGGGCGACTTCTGCGAGATTCAGACCTTTGGCGGCCGTCGCATCCGCACCCAGGTGATCGGATTTCGCAACGGCCGGGTCCTGTCCATGCCTCTGGAGGAAACGGACGGCCTGCAACCCGGCGATCCGATCGTCGCCCGCGGGGATGAAGCGAAGGTTCCGGTTGGCCCCGGACTGCTCGGCAGAATTCTCGACGGGTTTGGCCTTCCCATGGATGGCCGGCCGGCGATAGAGGCGGAAGAGTTGTACGACCTCTATGCGGCTCCTCCCAGTCCGCTGGACCGCGAGCATATCGTGAAGCAGCTGGTTACCGGAGTTCGGGCCATCGATGGATTGCTGCCCTGCGGCAAGGGCCAGCGTATGGGAATCTTCGGGGGAAGCGGCGTCGGAAAAAGCACTTTACTCGGGGTCATGTCACGGAGCAGCTCCGCCGACGTCAGCGTGATCGCGCTCATCGGCGAACGCAATCGCGAGGTGCGCGAATTTCTGGAACACGATCTGGGTCCGGAGGGCATGAAGCGATCGGTCGTGGTGGTGGCGACCTCCGATCGACCCGCGGCGGTGCGCGTGCGCGCCTGCTTCGTGGCGCTGGCGATCGCCGAATATTTTCGCGACCAGGGCGCGAATGTGCTGATGGTGCTCGATTCGGTTACGCGCCTCGCCATGGCTCAGCGCGAAATCGGCCTGGCCGCCGGCGAACCTCCGAGCCAGAAGGGATACACGCCGTCGGTGTTCAGCATGCTGCCGAAAATCTTCGAGCGCGCCGGCAATTTCCCCAGCGGCTCCATCACCGGCTTCTTTACCGTGCTGGTGGAAGGGGACGACTTCAACGAACCGGTGTGCGACGCCGTGCGCGGGATTCTCGACGGGCATATTATTTTGTCGCGCCAGCTGGGCGCGGCCGGCCATTATCCCGCCATCGATATTCTGAATTCGGTCAGCCGGCTGCAATCGAAGATCACCGCCAAAGAGCAACAGGGCTCGATGCGCGCTCTGCGCGAGGCCCTGGCCATTTATCACAACTCCGAGGATCTGATACAGCTCGGCGCGTATGTCTCCGGGACCAATCCGCGACTCGATCGCAGCGTCCGGCTGCGTTCCGAAATCATGGATTTTCTGCGGCAGGAACCGGAAACGGTTTCTCCGCTGCAAACCACAATCAGCGGTATGGCCGATATTGCGGCCAAGCTTACGGCGGTCGCATGAGGAGTTTCCGCTTCTCGCTGGAAAAGGTGCTCGCCTGGCGCCGCACCCAGCTGGCTTTGCAGGAAGCGGATCTGGAACTGCTGCGCGCGAATCTTTTTGGCATTCTGGCGTCCATCGCCGAACTGGATCGCCGCCGCGAAGCCGCCAGCGAACAGATGCGCAGCATGCGCACCGCGTGCGGGGCCGATCTGGCGGAGATCCCCCGATTCCGCGTGTGGGCCGAACGCGAAGAAAAACTCCTCAGATCGCGCATCGAAGAGTGCGAAGGACAGATTCAAAAGCGATCGGCGGCCATCGCCGAGGCCCGGCGGCAGGTCGAACTGGTGGAGCGGATGAAGGGCCGGCGACTCGAAACCTGGAACGCCGAATTCAACCTCGAGCTGGATCAGCTGGCCGGCGAATCGGCGTTGAATCTCTGGCGACGGGAGAAGAGCGTTTCCCCCGGCAACGCGGAAAAGTAGACGGCTACTGGCCGGGTGCCTTATCCGGCAACGTGAAGAGGTACGAGACCTCATTCTGCATATCGTTGTTGGAGAACTTGTACGGCGGCATTGGCGTCCGCGGCGACATCTTCTGCGGGTCCAGGAAATGCTGGATGACCCACGCTTCGTTGCGCCGGTTGGCTAAACCGTTCAGCACCGGGCCAATCTTCCCGCCGGCGCCGTTAATGGAGTGACATGCGCCGCACGCGTTCTTCTGAAAGACGAGCGCTCCAGCGACGGCGAAGTCCGGCGCCGTATCCACCACATCGCCGTTGTCCGCGTTCAGCGCCGACATCAGCGCCATCAGGTCCTTGAGCTGGGTATCGGTGAGGTTTACCGGAGCCATGGTGCTTCCAGGCGTAACCGCTGCCGGCGCCTTGAAATGCGTCAGCAGCCACGCGGCGTCGTGACGTCTCGCGGTATCGAGCAGGTTGGGTCCGTTTTTCGGAGTGTCCCCGGTCACATTGTGGCAGTTGGCGCACTGCTCCTGGCGGTAGTAGCCGACGCCGGCCATCTGCGCCGGAGTGAGTTGCATCCACTGCGTCGGCGCGGAGAAATCGATCTGCTCGGCGGCGCTCGGGGCTGGAGTAGTCATCACCGCAGCCGTTGTCAGGCCGCCCCAGCCGAGGCCCGCCAGCGCTACAACACCGAAGGCCAGCGTCCGCTGCCGAACCCGAACCATTTTGCTGCGATCGATAAACGGGGTGAGAATCAGTGCCAGAATGGCAATCGTCGGCAGCAGGACCGTGCCGACCACTTCCAGCGGTCCGTTGAACGCCTTGAGGGTCTGGAAGAGGAAGAGGAAATACCATTCCGGGCGCGGATTGTAGCTGATGTCCGTGGGATCGGCCAGGCGTTCGAGCGGCACCCGCACGGCCACGGCCATCACGAACAAAATAGCGAAGGCGATGAATACGGCGACCGTATCCTTGAAAACCTGCTCGGGGAAGAACGATTTCTTCGGCTTCAGCTCATCTCCCGGCGCGGGCGCAACGCCGTGCCGGCGCACCAGATAAACATGAAACGCAATCAGCAGCAGGGTAGCAGGCGGTAACAGGAGAACGTGCAGGCCGTAAAAACGGGCGAAGGTCACTACGCCTATATCGCCGCTACTGGCAAGCAGCCGGCTGACATACGGACCCACGATGGGCACGGTAGCCCCGATCTGAGTGGTGACGACGGTGCCAAAGTAGGCGCGGTTATCCCAAGGCAGGAGGTAGCCGGTCAACCCGTAAGCCAGAGTCAGAAGCAGAAGAATCACTCCCACGATCCACGTGCCTTCGCGCGGTTTCTTGTAGGCGCCCCACAGGAACACCTGAACCATGTGGAGTACGACGATCACGATGATCATGCTCGCGCCCCAGTGATGCAGACCGCGCATGAGCCGTCCCGCCGTTACTTCGGTGAGGATGTAGCGCAGACTGCTGTATGCGTCGCCGGGGGTGGGCGCATAGTTGAAGGCCAGCATCGCGCCGGTGAAGAACTGAATCAGAATCAGGAAGAGGGCCACGCTGCCGAACACCTGATGCCATCCGCTGGATGCGGGAATTTCCTCGTAAAGGAACTTCTGCAATCCGGTATGCAGTCCGGTGCGCCGGTCTACCGCTTCGATGAAATCGCCGAGTGTTTTGCGCATTGGATCAGGCTTGTGTAGTGGTGGATTGCTTCAGTTCGCCGATCTGCAGGCGGTTGTTCTCAATCTTTGTCAGGTACCGGTCGAGCGGCCGCGGCGCGGGACCCGCCAGCACCTTGCCCTCGATGGAGAAATCCGAGCCATGACAGGGGCAAACGAACTGATCCATTGCAGCCTCCCAGTGGTAGGCGCATCCGAGATGGGTGCACTGGGGACCGAAGGCGACGATTTTGTTGTCGGCTTCTTTTACGACCCACGCCGTCTTTTTTTCCGTCACCAGCTTCCATCCGTCCAGCCGGTTCTGCTGAAAACTCAACTCGACGGGTTCGCCCGCTTTCAACTGGCTGATGTCGCCCGCGTCGATCCATGTGGTGCGCTTGCGCGACCGCGGCGGGATCAGGAGGTACATGGCCGTCGGAATGGCCAGCGCCAGAGTAATAATCGCCCCGAGGACGTAGATTACGGCGAGATGAAATGTGCGGCGCGTCGTCGTATAAACGTCCGTGCCGTTGCGTTCCGCGGTCGGTGGATTTGTCATCGTGCCAAGACCATCGTACAAAACTGATATTTCTGAGACTGAAAAGCCGCGACGGGCTTCAAATCATTATTTCACCCGCTTGACGATAGCACCTCCGGCACTATGAACCTTGCGTGCCGGCGTGCCCGTTGGAACGGCCCCGGATCCGAACCGTGTGTGCGGAAGTCCGGGCACGCGCGATGGACTTGTTTCCGAAACGCCGGCATCCGTTTGCCTGAGCGCACGCCCCCTCACGGCGTTTAAATCGCGCGACTGAGGCTCGTACGAAAGAACCCCTGCCGCACGCGGACATAGTATGTTTCCACGCTTAGCGTGATTGCCAACCGTGGAGCCCGTGGCTAAGTTAGTCACAGGCTATGCGGATCGTTTGTAACCTTCCTTTCATTGCACTACTTTGCGCGGTCGCGGGCGTCAATGCTCAGACATTACGCCACGCGGGCACAACTGTTCCCGCGTTGGGGGAGGCTTATGCCCGGCTGCCGCTCTCATTCGAGAAGCGCGGGGACGGTTTTGTGGCGCGCGGACAGGGTTATTCGGTGGCGCTGGAGTCGGGAAAGGCTGCAATCCGCGTGTTCTCGCCCCAGGACGAGAGCAGCCGTACAATCTCGCTCGAGTTTGTGGGCTCGCTCTCATCGCGTCCAACAGTTGGTGGGTTACTGCCTGGCAAGGTGAATTACATACAGGGAAACGATCCATCCAAATGGCGGACAGGTATCCCGACGTACAGCAGGGTGACTTATGCGGATACTTACCCCGGGGTTGACGTGGTTTATTACGGGAATCAAAAACAATTGGAATTCGATCTCGTGGTGAGACCCGGCGCCGACCCCCGCGGCATAGGGATGAAAATCCGTGGAGGAAGCGCACTATCGGTCGATGCTTCCGGCGCCCTGGAAATTGGCGGTGCGGATAACCTGCGAATCGAACTGCCCCAAATTTATCAGGAATTCGACGGAAAGAGGAAGAGCGTCTCCGGGCATTGGACTATCAAGGGGCCGGAGGAAGTGGCCCTTGCTCTCGATTCCTATGACCGCTCGCGAACTTTGGTGATCGACCCGACGATTGTTTATTCAACCTTGTTTGGCGGCGGTCTGAGTTCGGAAGCCGGATTCGGGATCGCGGTTGACGCCTCGGATAACATCCTGCTCGCGGGTTATACTTACGCCACCGATTTTCCCACGGCGAGCGCGGCGCAGAGCGTCCAGAACGGCTCCGCCGACGGGTTTATCGCCAAGATTAATGCCGCCGGCACGGCGTTGATTTATTCGACCTACCTCGGCGGATCGAGCTACGATTCCCTGCAATCGCTGGCAGTCGACAGTTCCGGCTCCGCGTGGGTCACCGGCTACACCGAGTCGAACGATTTCCCCGTTCTAAACGCATCCCAGGCCACATTCGGGGGAGGCACGGACACAGTGGTTGCCAAGCTGGATCTCAACGGGGTGCTGAAATTCTCCACTTATCTGGGAGGTAGCGGCAGCGACCTGGGATACGGAATTGCTGTCGACAGCAACGGAAACGGCTACGTCGCCGGATATTCTTCCGCATCATTCCCGACAACCGCGGGCGTGGTGCAGACCACAAATCAGGGTTACGACGGGTTTGCGGCGAAATACTCGACCACCGGCACTCAGGTGTACGCGACGCTGCTCGGCGGCTCCAGCACGGATGCCGCTTACGGAATCGCTGTCGATAGTGCCGGCGACGCGTATGTCACCGGTTATACCGCGTCCACCAGCTTCACCGGCGCGCCCGCGGGCGGGGCGCACACGACGAACGCCGGCGGTGGCGACGCGTTCGTGGCCAAGCTCAATTCAACCGCGACCGCAATCCTCTATTTCACGTTCCTCGGAGGGAGCGGGTTCGATGAAGGGGCTTCGATCGCAGTCGATAGTTCGATGAATGCTTATATCAGCGGAACCACCACGTCGACCGGAATTGCCACCAGCGGTGCCGCGCAGACGGTCGAGGGCGGCGCGGTGGATGGTTTTGCCGCGAAGCTCAATGCGACGGGTTCCGCGTTCTCCTACGTGACCTATCTCGGCGGGGTCCGGGAAGATTATGTCACTGGTCTGGCGCTCGATGGCTCGGGTAATCTGTATCTGGCCGGCTACACGGATTCCGCGAACTTCCCCACGGTATCGCCGCTGCAGCCGGTACTGCCGGGCAGCGCAACCTCTCTGTACCTCACTACGACTTACGGCAGTTCCTGGGCGCCTTTCGACGGCAGTATTCCGGGTGCCGTCTCCGACGTCTCGTTCAACCCCCAGGGCTCTACCGCCGTCGTGCTGACGGAATCGGGAATTTACCGGACCACCAACAGCGGCGGGTCCTGGACGCAGCAATCCGCCGTGGCGTTCTCCCTGAGTAACTCGTCGTTCGTGGCCAGAAGCCCCGCATCGCCCGGAACGATCTATGCGACAACCTGCTGCAGCGCGGTGTATCAATCGACCGACGACGGCGTCACATGGAGCTACAAGGGCTCGGCCCCAACCCAGGCTCAAGGCATCCTGGCCGATCCGCTGACGGTCGGCACGGTCTACATCTTTGGTTACGCTTCTCCCTATGTATTCAAGTCCACCGATGGCGGCGCGACGTGGAATCCGGCCGCTACGGGCCTGCCCGCCGTTCCCGCGGGAGCGATGACGGCGACTTCCGACGGCACGCTTTATGTGGGCACGTACAGCTTCGGCATTTACACGAGCACCAATCAGGGCGGCTCGTGGAATGCGGCCAATAGCGGGTTGCCACCCAGTGTGAATGCCTATCCACATTCGCTGAGCGCATCCGGAACGACTGTGTATCTGGCCGACGGGCCGGTCTACGTCACCACCAATGGCGGGGCGAACTGGACCGCGACTGCCGGCACGGTGAATGCCGCGCAGGTAGCGGTTTCGGCGCAGAACGCTTCAATTCTGTATGTCCTTACATCCAGTAACCAGGTTGAGGAATCGGCGGACGGCGGTGCGACCTGGAGTTCGCCGGGAGCCGGACTTCCCGGCACGCTCTCCTATTTCACAGCCGAACTGGTCGCCGATCCGGCCAGCAGCACGACGGCTTTTGTTGTGAACCCGGTCAACCAGTCGGCGTTTGCCGCCAAACTGAACAGCTCGGGTTCATCCCTGACCTGGTCGACCTATCTCGGAGGTACGAGTTCGTCGCAGGCCTATGCGGTCGCGACCGATGGTATGGGCGACGCGTTTCTCACTGGTTTTGCAAATGCCGGGGCCTTCCCGATCACCTCCCAGGCGTTCCCCTCCATTCCCCAAGGCGCTTTTATTACCAAAATCTCGGATGCGACCGCCGCCTGCTCGCTTGCGCTGAGCCCGGGAAATCAGACGATCTCTCCGAACGGTCAGACACTGGCCTTTAACGTACTGGCCCCGAGTGGCTGCCCGTGGAACGCAAGTTCGAGTCAATCGTGGGCGGCGATTGTTGCCGGGAGTTCCGGAACAGGTACCGGCGCCGTAACCATACAAGCGGGATTCAACTCCGCGAGCACCACGCAGACTGCGGTGCTGACGGTTGGCAATCAGAGCGTCACAATCACGCAGCCGAGCGGATCATGCGTGTACTCGCTGGATCAGAGCAGTTATCCGGTCGGGGGCGGGGGCGGAACGGTTACCGCAGTCCTCACGGCGAGCGCGGGTTGTCCGTGGGTGGTGACAAACAACTATCCGCAGGCTATCTCGATCTCGTCGGGAGCTTCCGGAACCGGCAACGGCACTATCGTGCTGGCGGTAACGGCGAATCCGAGCGCAGCTTCACGGACTTTCTCGCTTACCGTCGGCTCGGCGCAGATTCAGATAGCGCAGACAACCGGAACAAACGCCGCGGGCGTCACGCTGGCTTCATCGCCAAATCCGTCCGCCGCGGGGCAAGCCGTAGAACTGACAGCGACAATCTTTCCCTCGACTGCGACGGGTACTGTCACTTTCGCGGACGGCGCGACCACGCTGGGCATGGTCGCTTTGAGCGGGGGTTCGGCATCCTTGTCCGTATCGACGCTATCGATCGGCACGCATTCCCTCACCGCCACCTACAGCGGCGATGCCAGCGACAGCGCCGGAGCCTCCGCACCTCTGCTTCAGACCGTCGCCTCGCAGGTGATCACCTTCGGCGCCCTCACCGACGTGGCCATCGCCACGCCGCCGTTCACCATCAGCGCCACGGCCAGTTCGGGTTTGACCGTGAACTTTACTTCGAATACCACCAGCGTTTGTACGGTCTCCGGCAGCACTGTCACGATCGTCGACAGCGGCGGATGCTCCATCACGGCCAGCCAGCCCGGGAACGGAACGTACGCGGCGGCCGCGCCCGTTACGCAGACCTTTACGGTGTTGTTCAGCGACGTGCCGACCCCCTCGGTCGACCCCACATCCCACTACAACGCGATCAACCTGCTGGCGCAATACGGCGTCACCGAAGGCTGCGCCGAGGGCGATTACTGTCCCAACGACGATGTGACCCGGGCCGAGATGGCGGTCTTCATCATCCGCTCGATCTTCGGAGGCAATAATTTTTCCTATTCGCAAACGCCCTACTTTGCCGACGTCGCACCAACCGACTTCGGATTCCAGTGGATTCAGGCCATGTATGAACTGGGTATAACCAAAGGATGCGGCCCGGATCCCAACGGAGGCGTCGATTATTGCCCGAACGCTTCGGTGACGCGCATCGAAATGGCGGTTTTCATTATTAAAGCCCGGCTGGGTGCAACCGCGAATTTCAACTATCCCTCGACGCCTTACTTTACGGACGTCCCGTCTACGAACGTCGATTTCGAATACGTGCAGCGGATGAAGATGGACGGGATCACCGCCGGATGTACGGCGACAACCTATTGCCCCGACAATTCCGTGACGCGGGATGAGATGGCGCAGTTCATCATGGTCGGTTTGTTCAACCAGCTTCTGCCGTCGGGAACACCCGCGATTACGCAGATCAGTCCTTCGACCCTGGCTCCGGGAGCAACGGGGACATTCACGATCACCGCGGCGAACACGAACTTCGTTCAGGGAACTACCGTTCTCGCTCCGATTCCGGGCGTATCGATCGGAACAGTTACGGTGAACAGTCCGACGACTCTTACCGTGCAGTTGAGCGCGGCATCCAACGCGGCGGCGCAACCACAATCGCTCGATGCCATCACCGGGGCGCAGGAGGCTGTATTGCCCAACGGGCTCACAATCCAGTAGGAATTGGCTCGTCTTAAGCATAATGACGAATGCCGGACTATGCAGTATGAATTGGGAGGATCCGGCTGTGGACCTGAGTGTCTGATGTTCGCCAATGAGGCGGCCATTCGACCTCGACGCCAGGCGAATCTCCAGTGCCTCCCTGCGGTATGCCGAATGCGGCATATTAACCACTGGCAGTTGAGCTGAACATTGCACTTTTGTGGTGCAATGGTGGGATGGATGGCGGAGTCGCGGGAACGGGCGCGGCAAACCTGCAGGATGCTCTGCCGCATTCGGACTTACCGCCGGGCGGCAAAGCCTCGGCGCACGCTGTCGCCCGCGCCGGGGACCGGGTTGAGGACCAGATTGCCACTTCCCTCCTGAGCCTCGCGAACCCCCGGATCGGCGAGTTGCTCGAAGAGTTTGAACAAGCTCGGGAGACGCTGGATCCGGAGCTGCTCGCGGGTTTGCTTCGAGCCGCCGTCACCGCGGCCGCATCGCGGAATCTGAACGAGGCCCTGGCCGCCATCAGCGAATTGATCGCGCTCGATCCCGAACGCGGCGCCCAACTCGTGCGCGACTCTGCGTCGCTCGCGCCCTACCGCAATCAGGTAGACGATCTGTTGCAACGCCTGGGGACAGGCGCGAAATCGGAGGCTGAGCGAACGCTGCGAGCGGCCTCACTGGCAATGGAAGCAGGCGGTGCCCCGTCCGGGCAGGCCGCAACCGTCTATGCTCAGATGCTCGCTCTCGCCCAGCGCTTCGTCGACACCGGGCAACATATCAATTTCGTCCGCGCCACCGAGATCGGCCAGGCGGTTCTGGCCTGGTATCCCGAGATCGCTTTACAGGATGTCAACCGAGCTTCGGGAAAGCCAAAAACCCTTGCCGGCCAGCCTCCACAGCCGCTTTGGCGGCGTGCTCCTTTTCTCATTCTTGTGCTGGGTTCGGTTGCGCTGATCCTGCTTTCTCTACTCCTTCTGACGCTCCGCCGTTAAGGCCATCGACCACGACAAAAAAGCCATGCCATCAGACAACGCGAGCGAGCTACGCCAGTTTGTGGAAGCCGCCAAAGCCAGAGGCGCCGCGGATGAGTTTCTGGCGGAACTGCTGACTCGCCGGGGGTGGCCGGCCGATGACGTCTATGCCGCTCTCGGCCGCTGGTGGGAACAGGCGACGGGACTTTCGGTCCCCGAACGTGGAAGCGCGGGAGAATCGTCGCGCGACGCTTTCTTCTACCTGCTGGCGTTTTCGACGCTGGCGACATGGGCCACTGCGCTTGGCTCGATGCTGTTTCAGTTCATCGACCACTGGTTCCCGGATGCCGTTTCCACTCCAGTTTCCAATCTGCGGACCGACGTGACCTGGCAGATG
>CAWBIS010000147.1:0-21883 GCA_963788485.1 Terriglobia bacterium | reverse complement strand
CTATGTGTCTGCCTTCGTTCAGTTGCGTATACTGGATCATCGGTCTGTCGTAGAGAATGGTCCTGGTGTGATGTCGATGGACGAATCGATCTGGCCCGTACCGCTCGGCGAATTCCGCGAGAAGGTGGCGGGTACGGATCCGGTTCCGGCAGGCGTGGCAATATCGGCCGTTACGGCCAGTCTGGCGCTCGCTCTGCTGACCAAAGTTCTCGAGATCACTCGCAGGCGGAAGGGCTTCGTATGCGATCCGGAGCAGTTTGAGGCCTTACTGGAAGGGGTGCGTCGCGAGTCGATTCATCTGACCCAACTGGCCGATGCGGATGTGCAGGCGTTCAATCGATACATGGATTGCCTGCGACGCAAAGAGGCGACGGATGAGGCAATGCGGGAGGCGATCCGGGTACCGATGGAGGCTGCGCGCTCAGTCTCCCGCGGGCTCGATCTGTGCCGTGAGGCGGACCCGCATTGCCAGACTGGCATGACCGCGTCGGATTTCGCGGTCGTCTCCGATTTGCTCCGCGGCACCTTGCGCGCGCTCGTGTTGAGCGTCGAGTCGAACCTCCGGCGGCTGCCGGAAAACGATGCGTTATGGGCGGAGATCGGGACGCCCCTGGCTGAGTTGAAGGCTCGGGCTTGATCTGCTGTCGTGTCTCCGGATTCCGGGAGTGCGCGCGGATGGCGCCTCAGTAACTGCCACGCCATCCGTGCCCCTGCATTATCGTGGTGTTTTAACTTTTCTTCGCTTTCTCGCACTGCTCGGCCAGCTGCAGATGCTTCTGGAGCGTGGGAATCATACTCGCGGCGTAGGCCTTTACGTCCGGGTTCTGCCCATGCTCCGACTCGTGTTTGAACGATGCGAGCGCGCGCTGGTGGTCGGCAACCTCGTCCCTCGTGAACTGGCGATCGAAGGTGGCGCCCTTCAGATGATTCAGTTGCTCGATGGTCGGAACCTTTGCCGTGTTGATGCCTTTGGGGATGGTAACGCCCGTCTTTGCGGCGAGCGCGGTGAGTTGCTCATAATCCTGCGTATGATCCGTGACCAGCGTTTTGCCCAAATCCTTCACGTCGGATTTGCCGGCCCGATCTTCCGCCATCTGGCCTTCGTGGGCCTCGGTCATATCGATTTTGGCGGCGTTGATAAGGAATTGTTTGTCCGCGCTGCTCATGGCGGAGTAAGCGGGCACAGCCGCGGCCACGAGGGCCAGCACGGCAGAACCGACCAGAATTGTGCGATTTTGCATGGTAACTCTCCTTCGGTGAGATCAGTTTCGTGACTTTGAGTCACGCCTGATTCGAGTGTGCGACGGTGAGATGCCGATGGGAATCCTGTCGGGGCAGTAGACTCAAAACGCCCGTGGCACCCTGCAAACGATGCCGCGGGCGGGTCTGATGGATCGGCAGCGTTATCCGTTGATGTGAATCGTCTCGGCTACGTCGCCGCGCCCTTCGGGGATGAACCGGACGGTCACGTTGTCGTTTTTGTATTGCGACATATTTTGCAGTGTGACCGCCTGGTTGTTGTACATGATGTGCGTTTTGGGCGTGATGACCATGTCGAACGGCACATTGTCGCTGTTGACGACGACTACGTTCTGGCCGGGCTCGACCATGCTGATGGTTCCCGAAAGGGATTCCGCCGGCCAGGCGTTTTTGGTGTCCGCCGCGCAGGCCGGGAGCGCCAGAAATACAGCGAATGCACCTCCGGCGAGGATCGATGTTGCAAGTTTCTTCATTACATACCTCCTCCGATTGGTTGGACGTAACCGAAGGAGGCGCGGCCATCCTGCCGACAATGTAGCCCACGTCCGCAGTGTGCCGTATGGCACCGATGAATGTGCCGGGCCTTACCGGGCTTGTTCGGCGAGATAGGCCATAGCGGCCAGGACGCCGCCTTTTTTGTGTGGAACGCCGGCGACCTCGAGGCCCATCTCTACACCCGCGAGCGCGCCGGCCAGCATCAAATCGTTGAAATTGCCGATGTGCCCGATGCGGAAGACCTTGCCTGCAACCTTGCCCAGACCCGCACCCAGAGACATATTGAATTTCTCCAGCACGAGAGCGCGGAACGCCGATTCTTCGAACCCTTCGGGGATGAAAATCGAAGTCACGGTATCGCTGTATTCGCAGGGATCGAGCGCGCAGATCTCCAGTCCCCACGCGCGCACTGCACGGCGCGTAGCTTCGGCGTGCCGGCTGTGGCGCTTGAATACATTATCCAGGCCTTCTTCCTCGAGCAGCAACACGAGCGCTTCTTTCAATCCGTAGAAGAGATTGGTGGCCGGTGTGTAAGGGAAAAAACCGTTTGCATTCGCCGCCAGCATGTCGTCCCAGCGCCAGAAGCTTTTCGGGTATTTGGACGATTTGCTTGCTTCGATCGCCTTCTGGCTGATGGCATTGAAGCTCAGGCCGGGAGGCAGCATGAGCCCTTTCTGCGACCCGCCGATTGACACATCGACGCGCCATTCGCCGTGGCGATAGTCGATGGAGCCGAGAGACGACACCGTATCCACCATCAGAAGCGCCGGATGTTTTGCTTCGTCGATGGCCGTGCGCACACGCAGGATATTGCTCTTGACGCCTGTTGACGTCTCATTATGCACCGCCATCACCGCCTTGATTTGATGGTTTTTGTCGGCGGTAAGGCGAGCCCCGATTTCATTGGCGTCCACGCCGTGGCGCCAGTCGCCCGGGATCAGTTCGACCTCGAAACCCATATTCCGCGCCATCTTCGTCCACAAAGCGGCGAATTGGCCGGTGTCCGATGCCAGCACTTTGTCGCCCGGATTGAGCGTGTTGACGAGCGCCGCTTCCCAGCCGCCGGTGCCCGACGCGGTAAAGATGATAACCGGATCGCTGGTCTTGAAGATCGTCTTCATGCCCGCGAGGCAACCCTTCGCCAATTCGGCAAATTCCGGACCGCGATGGTCGATCGTCGGTTTGTCGATCGCCCGCAGAACGCGGTCGGGAACGTTCGTGGGTCCCGGTATCTGAAGAAAATGCCTGCCTGGTTGATATGTCATGTCGCGCTATGGACCAGAATAGCGCGGCGATGTCTCCGGTCTTACATCGTCGAGATGCGTACGTAGCGGCGAATATCGTTGAAGTTCACAATGATCCCGGCGACGATCGTTGCCAGCGCCATATAGCCGAGTTTTTTCATCTGGTGAGTCCTTTCTTTCAGCTCAATTTCATTGCGAGCGCGGAGAACGAGATTGCGTACCGCGCGATCAGGCGCTGATTCACATGGCAATCCGACAGCCAGTGTACCGGCTGCACACCTCCACACTGCGGGGCATCGCGCAGATTTATCGAGCTGCGGTAGAATCGCGTTCAACGCGAAAAAATCCGATTGACGGATAAAAATGGCCGAGGATACCTGGCGAAGGCCAGGAGCAGCGGAGGAGATCGACGTTCTTTGGATCAGTGCCGGGTTGAGCTGCGACGGCGACACGATCGCGATGACCGCCGCAACGCAGCCCGGTATCGAAGACCTGATTGGCGGAGCTTTGCCATGGGTCCCGCGGATAAAACTTCACAACCTGTTCCTCGCCTATGAAAATGGCGACGAGTTTCTGAGTAGTTTCCATCGCGCCGCCGAAGGCGCGCTCATTCCGTTCATTCTGGTTGTCGAAGGTTCGATTCCGAACGAGGGCAATAAAACTGCTGGATATTGGGCCGCATTTGGGACCGATGAAGTTACCGGCCAGCCGATTACGACGTGCGAGTGGATCGACCGGCTGGCGCCGAAGGCGTGGGCCGTTATCGCGGTGGGCACGTGTGCGACTTACGGCGGAATCCACGCCATGCAGGGCAATCCGACAGGCTGCATGGGGCTGGCCGATTACCTGGGGTGGAAATGGAAATCGAATGCAGACATTCCGCTGATTTGTATTCCGGGATGTCCGGTGCAACCGGACAACTTTACGGAAACGCTGCTCTACCTGCTGCAGATGGCCGCCGGACGGGCGCCGTTGATTCCGCTCGACGAAGCCCTTCGACCCGTCTGGCTCTTCGGCCAAACGGTGCACGAGGGCTGCGACCGCGGTGGCTATTACGAACAGGCCGAATTCGCCGAGGAATACGGAGCCCCCACCTGCATCGTAAAACTGGGCTGCTGGGGTCCGGTGGTGCAATGCAACGTCGGGAAGCGAGGCTGGATGGGCGGGATCGGCGGATGCCCGAACGTCGGGGGTATCTGCATCGGCTGCACGATGCCCGGCTTCCCGGATAAATTCATGCCATTCATGAGCCAGCCGCCGGGATCGCTGCTCTCATCGAGCGCGGTAATGACTTATGGCCGGGCCATTCACGCGCTGCGCCGCTTCACTCAGGCATCGCTGAATAAAGAACCGGCGTGGCGCGCGCGCGGCGAAGACGGCTCGCAGATCGTGAAAGGATAGTCGTGCAATTTCCGGATCTTGCCGGCACGGATTTTGCCGGGTTAGCTGAAGCGGAATCGGTACTGGCGGATCTGGCGAGCGTTTTCTTCAACACCACAGAGACCGGGCTCCACTCGGCGGGACTGCGGGAACCGGAGCCGAGCGTCAAGGATCGTTACCGGGTTCTGCTGGATCAGATCCCGGCGGTTGTTTTCATGGCATACCTCGATCAGGGGATCGGCGAGGCGTATGTAAGCCCCCAGATCGAAGCTACCCTCGGTTTTTCCCAGAAGGAATGGCTGGAAGATCCGGTCCTCTGGTACCGGCAGATCCATCCCGAAGATAAAGACCGGTGGAGCATGGAAGCCGCCACCATGTTCCTGACCGGAAACCCGCTCCGATCGGCATACCGCGTCCTGGCGCGCGCGGGGCGCGTGGTCTGGTTTCACTGCGAAGCGCGGCTGGTGAGGCGCGACGACGGGCATCCGTGGTTTATTCACGGCGTCGGCTTCGACATCACCGAGCTCAAGCAGGTACAGGAAGCACTGCAGGAAGAACGGAACGTGGTGTCGGCAATCTTCGATACCGTGGGCGCGCTGATCGTGGTGACCGATCGCGAAGGAAGAATCGTGCGCTTCAATCGGGCATGCGAAGAGATGACCGGCTATGCGTTCGCCGAAGCGCGCGGCCAGTGCGTCTGGGACGTACTTCCGCCGAAAGAGGAAGCCGCGGATTTCCGCGACCTCTTCCGCAACGCGCGCGACAATCCTTCGCGCACCGAGTACGAGAGCTGCTGGGTCACCCGCGCCGGGCATCGGCGAACCATCGCCTGGTCGGCCGCGGTGCTGCCGGAGACCAGGCAGACCCCTTCGTACGTCATTGCTTCGGGCATCGATGTCACCGAGCAGAGGCGGGCCCAGGCGAAATTTCAGGGATTGCTGGAGGCGGCCCCGGACGCCGTTGTCGTGGTCAATCAGTTGGGCAGAATTGTTCTGGTGAACGCACAGGTGGAAAAGTTGTTCGGATACCACAGGCAGGAACTTCTGGGCCAGGAGGTCGAGACCCTGGTTCCGGAACGCCTTCGCGGCAAACATCCTGTCCACCGGGGAAATTTCATGTCGGGGCCGCGCGTCCGGCCAATGGGCGCCGGTGTGGATTTATACGGGCTGCACAAGGACGGCCACGAGTTTCCGGTCGAGATCAGCCTCAGCCCTCTCGAAACCGAAGACGGGGTTCTGGTCTCGAGCGCGATTCGGGACACCAGCGAGCGCAAACGGCTGGAGCAGACGATCCTCGAGGTCGGCGAGATGGAGCGCCGGCGGATCGGGCAGGATTTGCATGACGGTCTCGGACAGCATCTCACCGGTGTCGCATTCATGGGAAAGGTTCTCGCGGACCGTTTGGCGGAAATGTCCATTCCCGAAGCGGCGGACGCAGCCAGAATCGTTACCCTGCTGAATGAATCGGTCAGAATGACGCGCGAACTGGCGCGCGGATTGTTACCGGTGGCGCCAGGGGAACGGGGCCTGGTATCAGCCCTGGAACATTGGGCGACGGAGATACGGGAGCTGTTTCGTATCGACTGCCGTTTCGAGTGCAGCCAGCCGGGTCCATTCCATGGCGACGCGATGGCGGATCACCTTTACCGCCTGACGCAGGAGGCGGTGACAAACGCCATCAGGCATGGACGCGCGAAGTCCATTATCATCGGACTAGCCAGAGTTAAGGGCGGCGGTGCTCTGACGATCCGGGACGACGGCCGCGGCTTCGAGTTCGTTCCCGGCAATCAATCCGGACTGGGCTTGCGCACCATGAATTATCGGGCCAGGATGATCGGAGGTTCGCTGAGCGTGCAATCCACGCCGAACGCGGGGACCGTGGTTCGATGTTTCTTCCCGATTGCGGAACGAGTGCAACAGGCGCACGATGCCTTCTGAAACCGCAGTGGCAGGCACCCGTCGAAGGACGGTGTTCATCGTGGACGACCACCCGATCGTCCGTCAGGGACTGGCTTTGCTCATCAACCGCGAAACCGACCTGGCGGTTTGCGGCGACGCCGAGGAAGCCAATTCAGCTCTGCGGCTCATCGAGTCGATGCGGCCCGATCTGGCTATCGTGGATATCTCTCTCGATGGACCGGACGGGCTGGATCTGCTCAAAAACTTGCGCAGCCGCGATCCTCATCTGCCCATCCTGATGCTGTCGATGCTGGACGAGACCCTCTATGCCGAACGGGCGCTGCGCGCAGGCGCCAACGGCTACATCATGAAGCAGGAGGCGACAGAGAAAGTTCTTGTCGCCATCCGGCGGATACTGGGAGGCGAGGTTTATGTCAGCGAGCGCATGGCGAAGAAGATGCTGCATCGATTCGTCGGCGATGCCTCGCCCGAAGCTCGATCTCCCGTGGCAGGTTTGACGGATCGCGAACTGGAAGTTTTTCGCCTTATCGGCAGCGGGCGGGCCACCCGGCAGGTCGCCGAGGACCTTCACATCAGCGTGAAGACGGTCGAATCCTATCAGGCCCGCATAAAAGAAAAGCTGTCGCTGCGGAACTCACGGGAGCTGGTGCAGTGCGCTGTCGAATGGACGATCGCGGAGAAGCAGGCCGGGCAATCTCCCACTATGCCAACTGGTGTTTCCCGCAACGATTAACCGGTTTGTCCCGATTGCAATCTTGTATTCCCGGCGTTCCAATAAAATCGGCGCGGATTCTCGCACGAAATGCAAGTCTCTCCATGGCATTCCACATGGCGACGAACATCCGGCATCGAGGGGATCAATCGGCCGCCGCCGCTCTGACGCACCGTGAACTGGAAGTGTTCCGTCTTGTCGGCAAAGGTCATGGAAATCGCCAGATCGCCGCGGAGCTGCAGATCAGTGTCAGGACGGTCGAATCCTATCGCGCCCGGCTGAAGCAGAAACTTTCGGTCTGGAGCTCGCATGAACTCCTGGAGCGCGCTGCAGCCTGGGTTGTCGGGGAAACCGACTCGGGAAATCCCCGGCAGAAATTGTAGGAGTTTCCCCGAGCCATAATACAGGGCCATCCTGCTTGAGACATTTCCCTTCAAGAGATTCAATGAAACCGGCGCACGCAATCGATTTCGGCCAGAAATCCATTGAAATGTAACCGTTCAGGCAAAGGTTGACAGAGGAACAGGAGATTCCTCACAGAAAGGAGCCACGTATGCCTTCCGAGAGTGTTCCCTATGGACGCAAGACTCAAAAACCTTCCCCGGTCGCCGAAGTTCACGTATTGTGGATCACAGCCGGTCTTAGTTGCGACGGAGATTCGGTTTCCGTAACCGCGGCGACGCAACCAGCTATCGAAGATATCGTTCTGGGAGCGATCCCGGGCCTGCCCAAAGTCCACCTGCACAATCCCGTGCTCGCCTATGAAACGGGCAGTGATTTTATGAGGCACTTTGAGCTGGCGGCGGACGGCAAGCTCGAACCTTTCGTGTTGGTGGTGGAAGGGTCCATTCCGAACGAAAGAATCAAAGCGGACGGCTACTGGGCGGCGTTGGGTACCGACGCCAAAACCGGCCAGCCGATCACCACCTGCGAATGGATTGACCGCCTGGCGCCAAAAGCTCTCGCGGTGGTCGGCGCCGGTACGTGCGCCACTTATGGCGGCATCCACGCGATGGAAGGCAATCCCACGGGTTGCATGGGCCTGGCCGACTATCTCGGATGGGACTGGCGTTCGAAAGCCGGTCTTCCCATCGTGAATGTGCCAGGTTGCCCGGTGCAGCCGGATAATTTCACCGAGACCCTGCTCTACCTGCTTTATCAGGTTGCCGGCATCGCTCCCATGATTCCGCTCGACGACAAGCTGAGACCCGTCTGGCTTTTCGGCAAGACGGTACACGAAGGTTGCGATCGCGCCGGATACTACGAGCAGGGCGATTTCGCGGAGAGCTACAACTCCCCCAAATGCATAGTGAAGCTGGGCTGCTGGGGTCCGGTGGTGAACTGCAATGTGCCGAAGCGAGGCTGGATGAACGGAATGGGCGGGTGCCCCAATGTGGGTGGCATTTGCATCGGCTGCACCATGCCGGGTTTTCCGGATAAGTTCATGCCGTTCATGGATGAGCCGCCCGGAGCGCGGGTTTCTTCCAACACTATCAACGTTTACGGACGCGCGATCCGGGCGCTGCGGTCGTTCACAAACGACACGGTCAATAAGGAACCGAAGTGGCGGCATCCCGGCGCCGAACTCACCACCGGTTATCGCCCAAGCGCTTATTGAGGAAAGGAATCGTAATGAGTACAATCACCGAACCGATCGTCGAAGCTCCGGGCAAAGCCGGAAAAATCGTGGAGATGAACTGGGATCCCATTACGCGGATCGTCGGCAGTCTCGGGATTTTCACCAAAATCGATTTTGAGAACCGGCACGTGGTGGAGTGTCACAGCACCTCATCCATTTTCCGCGGCTACAGCATTTTCATGAAAGGCAAAGACCCGCGCGACGCCCACTTCATCACCAGTCGCATTTGCGGCATCTGCGGCGATAATCACGCGACCTGCGCGACTTATGCGCAAAACATGGCATTCGGCGTAAAGCCGCCCGCGCTCGGCGAATGGATCGTCAATCTGGGCGAGGCGGCCGAGTACATGTTCGACCACAACATCTTCCAGGACAACCTGGTCGGCGTGGATTTCTGCGAGCAGATGGTGAAGGAGACCAACCCTTCGGTGTGGACGAAGGCGCAAAATACCGCGGCGCCGCAGTCCAACCTGCACGGCTTCAGAACCATCGCCGACATCATGACGGCGCTGAATCCTTTCTCCGGCGCGTTCTATCTCGAAGCGCTGCAGATGAGCCGCATGACGCGTGAGATGTTCTGCCTGATGGAAGGGCGGCACGTGCATCCCTCCACGCTTTATCCGGGCGGCGTGGGGACGGTGCCGACGGTGCAGCTGTTCACCGATTACATCGTGCGGCTGATGAAGTATGTCGAGTTCATGAAGAAGGTGGTGCCGCTGCATGACGACCTTTTCGATTTCTTCTATCAGGCGTTGCCTGGCTATGAAGAGGTTGGACGCCGCCGCATTCTTCTCGGCTGCTGGGGTTCTTTCAACGATCCCGAGCACTGCGACTACACCTACCGGAACATGACCAAATGGGGCCGGAAGATGTTTGTCACGCCTGGCGTGGTTGTGGATGGAGAACTGGTCACGACCGATCTGGTGGATATAAATCTCAATATCCGCATCCTGCTCGGCAGTTCCTACTATGACGACTGGCAGGGCGGCCAGACCTTCGTCAAGAACGATCCGCTGGGCAATCCGGTGGATCAGCGCCATCCCTGGAATCAGACCACCACGCCGCGGCCGCAGAAGCGGGACTTCAAGGAAAGGTACACATGGGTCATGTCGCCGAGATGGTTCGACAAGCGAACCGGCGATTACCTGGCTCTCGACACGGGCGGCGGTCCAATCGCCCGATTCTGGTCGACCGCTTTGGCCGGCCTGGTGGACTTTGGCTACGTCAAAGCAACCGGCAAGAGTGTCAAGATTTACCTTCCGAAGACTGCTACCAAACCAGAAGTCGAGTTCGAATGGAAAATACCGAAATGGAGTAATGCCATTGAGCGGGATCGCGCCCGGACTTACTTCCAGGCCTACGCGGCGGCTGCGGCGCTCCACTTTGCGGAGCAGGCTCTGAAGGAACTGCACGCCGGCCGAACGAAGACCTGGTCGGACTTCAAGGTTCCGGAAGACGCTATCGGCTGCGGTTTCCACGAAGCCGTGCGCGGCGTGCTTTCGCATCACGTGGTCATCCGCAACGGCAAAATCGCCAACTATCATCCCTACCCACCTACACCGTGGAACGCCAATCCGCGCGATTCCTATGGAACTCCAGGTCCTTACGAGGACGCGGTGCAGAATACGCCGATCTTCGAGGAAAACGGACGGGAGAAATTCAAGGGCATCGATATCATGCGCGCGGTGCGCAGTTTCGATCCATGCCTCCCCTGCGGCGTACATATGTACGACGGTGGCGGCAGAATCCTCGAAACGAGCCATTCACCGATGTTTGGTTCACACGCGTGAGCCGGGAAATCGCGATGTCCGCCAGGCCCGAGCTCGAGCGCCGGCTCGGATCCATCGAAGAACTGCTTGGAAAAATCGAGGCCGCGGCTGATCCGAGCGTGCGGACCACTGTGCAGGAACTCGTTGAAGTGGTCATGGCTTTGCATGGCGCCGGGCTGGAGCGGATGATCGGGATTCTCCGCTCTGGCGCGGATCGAGGCGACGCTGCGATCGAAAAGCTGGCCGGAGACAACCTCGTCTCCGGCCTCCTCGTTTTGCACGGCATTCATCCCCTGAACATCAGAGAGCGTGTCCAGCGAGCTCTCGACGGAATACGCTCGCGGCTCCGATCGCAGGGGGCCGAGGTCGAGTTGCTGACCGTAGATGACGGCGCTATCCGCCTGCGGCTTGAAGTCAAATCCAATGGCTGCAGCTCGACCGCGCAAAGCCTCAGGGGCATAGTCGAAGAGGCCGTTTATCAGGCAGCTCCCGACCTGACCCTGCTGGCGATTGAAGGCGCGGATGAAAAGCAGGGTTTCGTGCCATTGGAAATGCTGATGGGCAATCATTCTGTTTCAGTCGGGAAAGGCGGGTTGTGAATCACGCAGAGCGCCTTCCCAACTCCTTCGACGTGCTTCGGAGGTTCGTGCGCCGGCCTTCCACGGCCGAGCGGTGCGAATTGTGCAGCGAGGAGTTGGCGGCCGCCCATCAGCACCTGCTGGAACCGGCCGGACGGCGATTGATCTGCGCATGCGATGCGTGCGCGGTGCTGTTCGAGAATCAGGGTCGCACGAAATACAAGCGGGTCCCCCGGCGCGTCCGCTTTCTGCCCGATTTCCAGATGACGGACAGTCAGTGGGATGGGCTGATGATGCCGATCAACATGGCTTTTTTCTTTGAGAGCTCGCCCCTGGGACGCGTGGTCGCTCTTTATCCGAGCCCCGCCGGCGCTACGGAATCGTTGCTTTCATTCGATACGTGGGACGAGATCGTGGGTGATAATCCGGTGCTGCGCGAGATGGAAAGCGATGTCGAGGCCCTGCTGGTGAACCGCATCGGCCATTCGCGCGGGTTTACCGATCCCGAGTACTTTATCGCGCCCATGGACGAATGCTTCCGGCTCACCGGGTTGATTCGCAGCCATTGGCAGGGGCTTTCCGGAGGGCCCGAAGTGTGGCGGCAGATCGGGCAGTTTTTTGCCGAACTCAAGGCTCGGTCGCCCCAGGCGATGGAGAAAGCCCGTGCCTGATCTCAGCATCTCGGTGGAAGAGGTGGAGCCGGTTGCTTTCGCGGCAACGCCCACTCTCGGATTTAAACTGCGCGTGGCCAATGCCGATCCCGATGAAGTCATTCACACGGTCGTACTACGCTGCCAGATTCAGATTGAAGTGACGCGCCGGCGCTATAGCCCGCCGGACCAGGAACGGCTGCGGGATCTTTTTGGAGAGCCGGAGCGCTGGGGCCAGACGCTGCGGAATCTGCTGTGGACGAACACCACGGCCGTAGCGTCCGGCTTCACCGGTGTTACCAGCATCGATCTGCCGGTGCCCTGCACCTTCGATTTCAGCGTCGCGACTACCAAATACTTCAACGGCCTTGCCGATGGGGACATTCCCCTGTGCCTGATGTTCAGCGGCACTGTTTTCTATGCGAGCCCAGCGGGCGCGCTCCAGGTCGCGCCCATCTCCTGGGAAAAGGAAGCGAGATTCCGTCTGCCGCTTCGCGTCTGGAAGGAGATGATGGACGCGTACTATCCCAACAGCGCATGGCTATGCCTGCGCCGGGACGTCTTCGAAGAATTGCATCGCTTCAAGACGGAGCGCGGGATACCAACCTGGGAACAGACGTTCGAGACCATGCTGGCGGAATTGAATGAGGAGAAAGCGGCACGGGCATGAATACGGAAGCCGTCGAGAAGATCGCCAACGCAGTGCTATATGAGGGATATCTGTTGTATCCCTACAGGCCGTCGGCGGTGAAGAATCGGCAGCGCTTCAATTTCGGCGTGCTCTATCCGCGCGAGTTTTGCGAAGACCCCGCGGGATCGGACGCGTGGGAAATGCAGACGGAATGCCTCGCGTCCGGCAGCCCGTCGGCGACGGTCGAAGTGACGATTCGTTTCCTGCAGATGGTGGCCCGGGAGGGACGGCAGGAAGGCATCGAGCGATGCCTGTCGATACCCAGGCTGGCTCTGCATACCCTCGCGACGCTGCCGTTTTCGCAGGAGTTCAGGTTTCGGGGCGAAGCGGGTGAATCGGGCCGCGCGGACACAATCGCGATGGAAGTCTCGCTTGCCGCCGCCGCTTGTGAAGAACGCGTCCTGCCTGATGGACCTCTCTGGAAATTGACCTTGCGAATTCGAAACCAATCGCAGGGGCGCCCGCCTCGCGATTCGAATCGCGACGAGGTCCTGCTGCGGTCGGCCGTTTCAGTGCACAGCATTTTTCACGTTACCGGCGCGGCGTTTATCTCCCTGCTCGATCCACCGGAGGATTGCAAAGCCGCCGCGTTGGCGTGCCGGAACATGGGTGCGTGGCCTGTCCTTGTGGGAGACGCAGGGCAGCGGGATACCATCCTGGCGTCGCCGATTATCCTCTACGATTACCCGGAGATTGCCCAGGAGAGCGCGGGCGACCTTTTTGACGGCACGGAAATCGACGAGATCCTGGCGCTGCGAATTCTGACCCTGAGCGATGCCGAGAAGCTGGAAGTCATGAATGGAGACGAGCGCGCACGACGAATTCTGGAAAGAACCGAGATGCTGCCGCCGGAGCATTTTCAGAAGCTGCACGGTGCATTGCGAGGATTGCGATGAACGAGTGGGAATGGCAACTGCTCGAGGATAAACCGCCGCTCGATTCCTGCCTGGCTGGAAGCGTCGAGGTCAGAGTGGGCGACCGCGTCCGGCTGCATCCCCGGCGTGGCGGCGACATTATGGATACGGCACTGGCGGAGAAGATAGCGATCATCGAGGCCATCGAGCAGGATTATGAAGGTGCGATCCAGGTGGCGGTGGTAATCGAGGACGATCCCGGCCGGGACCTCGGGATGTTACGTCAGCCTGGCCACCGTTTCTTTTTCGGTCTGAGCGAGATCGAACCGATGGTGCTTCAAGCGCGGCAGGAGAACGGAAAAGAGTAAAAGGGAAAAGGGAAATAAAATGACCCGTTCGATCCTGATCGCATGCGTCGGAAACATCTTCCTGGGCGACGACGGCTTTGGCGTGGAAGTAGCCCGGCATCTGGCCGGATTAGAATTGCCTGGCGGAGTGGTGGTGCGGGATTTCGGGATCCGGGGTTTCGATCTGACCTATGCATTGCTCGATCCCTGGGATCTGGTGATTCTGGTGGACGCCTGCGCGCGCGGCGGCGAACCCGGGGATGTCTATCTGATCGAACCCGACGCAGTGGATGCCGGTGCGGCAAACGGCAACTCGGCAAGCGGCAACTCGGCAAGCGGTGTGGATACGCATGGCATGAGCCCGATGAACGTGCTGCGAATGGCCAGGTCGATGGGCGGTGAGAGAAATCGCATGCTGATCGTGGGTTGCGAGCCCGCGGATTTTGGCCCCGAGGAAGAAGGCAAGCTGGGCTTGAGCGAACCGGTAACGGCCGCGGTGGAGAAGGCCGTTGCTTTGATCGGGAGGTTGGTGTCGCAGGAACAGGTCGACGGGAGCGTCGATGCTGCGGGCACTAAAACCCGCGCCTTGAGTGCGGTGTGAGAAAGGAGCAGTCATGCCAGTCGAAGTGATCGAACGATCGAACGATGAGATGAACGAGACCCGGGACACGTTGTTCCTGCTGGGTGGGGCCGCGATGGTTATTTTCGGCGCCGGATTGATTCTGGCTACACCGTTGGTGCGCCGGCATTTGAATGGTGCCGGCATCGGCAGCATGCTGGGTGCGGCCGTGCCGGATCTCCAGCGATATTTGAAATTACGGTCAATGTGACGCACTACACGCTCGACAGGAGCGCGAGCCGATTCACCGTCCGCGCGTTTTCGACGGGCTTGCTCTCCGCCCTGGGACACAATCCGACTATCGCGATCCGGGATTTCTCCGGAGACGCAGACTTCGATCCCGCCGCTCCGGAGAGATCTTCCCTGCGACTATCCATCCGCGCGGATTCGCTCGAAGTCACCGACGACCTCAAGGCTAAAGACCGTCTGGAAATGGAGGGCACCATGAAGCAGAAGGTGCTCGAAAGCGCGAAGTTTCCGGCGATCTCTTTCGAAAGCACGGCGGCGTCCGCCAACCGGGTGGCGGACAACCGGTTTCAGATAAACCTGAATGGAAGCCTTTCGCTTCGCGGCGCCACTGGCGCGGTCTCGGTGCCGGCGCAGGTCGCGCTTCTGGGCGACAGACTGCGCGCTTCGGGCGAGTTTTCCCTGCGGCAAAGCGATTACGGCATTCCGCCGGTGAGCGTGGCCGGCGGAGCGCTCAAGCTGAGGGACGAACTGAAATTCGCGTTTGACATTGTGGCGCAGAAGCAGGGCTGATCGATTATGTGTCTTGCCATACCTGGAGTCATCGTGGAATTGCTGGGCGAGCAGCGCGACCTCGCGATTGTGGACATACTGGGAGTGCGGCGCAAAGTCGATCTCGGCCTGTTGCAGGACGAACACCCCATCGCCGGAGACTGGGTTCTCATCCATGTGGGCTTCGCCATGAGCAAAATCAGCGAAGCGGATGCGAAGGATCAGTTGCGGCTGCTCAGCGAACTGGGCGAGCAGCAGGCGGCGATGGAAGAGGTTCAGGGCTACGGGTTTGGCGAGAATGAGGCGCGGGAGGATAGCACCGGGCCGCCTTATTTCGTTGGCGATGGGGCTCGAGGAGACTGAAATATGCAGTTCGTGGATGAGTTTCGCGAACCGGAATTGATTACGAAAACGGCCGATGAGATCAGACGCCTGGCCGAGCCGGATCGGCACTATCGCTTCATGGAGGTCTGCGGCGGCCACACCCACGCGATCTATCGCTTCGGGCTGAAGGATCTTTTGCCGCCGAATATCGAACTGGTCCACGGACCGGGTTGTCCCGTTTGCGTGCTGCCCATGGGCAGAATCGACGACGGGCTTTCGATGGCAGAGGGCGGCGACGTCATCTTCACTGCGTTCGGAGACATGATGCGGGTGCCGGGTACGCGTGGGAGCCCGCTCGAACATAAAGCGCGCGGGATGGACGTTCGCATCGTCTATTCGCCGTCGGACGCCCTCAAGCTGGCGCGCGCGAATCCCGACAAGCACGTCATGTTCTTTGCCATCGGCTTTGAGACCACCGCACCCTCCACTGCGCTCACGCTGATGCGGGCGAGGCGCGAGAATCTGCGGAATTTCTCCGTATTTTGCAATCATGTCACCATCATTCCGGCCATTCGGGCGATTCTCGATTCGCCCGACATGCGCATCGACGCCTTCATCGGGCCGGGACACGTATCGACTGTGATTGGATGCAGACCGTACGGATGGATCGCGAGCCACGAGGGTAAACCAATCGTCGTAGCCGGATTTGAGCCGCTCGATTTGCTGCAGTCGATTGTGATGCTGCTGCGCCAGCTGAACGAAAACCAGCGGAAGGTAGAGAATCAGTACAAGCGTGTTGTTCCCTGGGAGGGAAATCGCGCCGCGCTGAAAGCTATGGCCGAGGTTTTTGAATTGCGTTCTTATTTCGAATGGCGCGGCCTCGGATTCATCTCGCAATCGGCTCTGCGGATTCGGGACGAGTATGCGGATTGGGACGCCGAGAAGCGTTTCTCCGTACCCGGCATCCGCGTCACGGATCCGAAAGCAGCTCAATGCGGCGAGGTATTGAAAGGCGTGCTCAAACCGGCGCAGTGCAAATTGTTTGGCAGGGAATGCACGCCCGAACACCCGGTGGGTGCGCTGATGGTGTCGTCTGAAGGATCCTGCGCCGCTTACTTCAATTACGAGCATCGCAAGGCTTCCGTGCTGGCGCATCTTCCGGCGGCCTGAGCGCGATGACCGGCACAGTCCCCAGAATCCGCTTTCGCGACCCTCAGGTGGAGATGGCGCATGGCGCCGGAGGCATCGCCAGCCGGCGTCTGGTCGAGGGCTTGTTCGCTCCCATTCTTTTCGGCGCGAACGGCGGACCGCTGGGCGATGCCGCGCACGTGAACATAAACGGAACGCGCGTGGCCATCACGACTGATGGCTTTGTGGTCAAGCCGCTCCGCTTTCCCGGCGGATCGATCGGCGAACTCGCCGTGAACGGTACGGTGAACGATCTTGCGGTTTCGGGAGCGCGGGCGGAGACGCTGGTCGTGAGCTACGTTCTCGAAGCAGGTCTGCCGACGGAGGTTCTGGAAGCCGAGGTTCGCGCCATGGCGGACGCCGCGCAACGCGCTGGCGTCGTAATCGCGGGTGGCGATACCAAGGTCGTGGAGCATGGCAAAGCCGACCGGATGTATATCACGACCGCCGGAATCGGACGGCCGATTCCCGGCCTGAACATCTCGCCCGCTTCGGTGCGGCCGGGCGACAAAATTCTGCTTTCTGGCCCCATCGGCGACCACGGCATCACTATTCTCCTGGCGCGCGGCGAACTGGATCTCGAAGCCGATCTGCGATCGGACACCCGTTCCGTGCTGCCTCTGGTGGAGGCAATGGCGGAAGCAGTGGGACCGGGCGTTCATTGGATGCGCGATCCGACTCGTGGCGGCGCCGCCACGTCTTTGAATGAACTCGCGCGTGATTGCGGCCTCGGGGTTGTGCTGGCGGAGGATCGCATTCCGGTTCGCGATGCCGTGCGCGGTGCGTGTGAGCTGCTGGGGCTGGATCCACTGCACATCGCCAATGAGGGGCAATTCCTGGCCGTAATAGCGGCCGATTGCGCCGAGGCCGCGCTTCGGGCAGTGCGTAATACGCCCGGTGGCGAGCGGGCAGCTTTGATCGGCGAGATGGATAGGGAGCCTGCCGGAGCGGTGCTGGTGACGACGCTTTACGGAGGCAGCCGGATTGTGGATATGCTCGTGGGAGACCCTCTGCCGAGGATTTGTTAAGCTCCCGAGGATTTGTTAAGGCGGTCGGGTTTCCCGCGGGGCAGGTCGAATATGACACCGGTATTGCATCTTGCCAGTGAAGTCGAAGGGCAACTCATCGAGCGCAATCGCGTCTTCGAGCAATTCTTCGCCCGGGAAGCGGGCCGTCTGGCGGCCGTATGCGAGGAAATGTCGGAGCGTTTCCTGAAGGGCGGCCGTTTACTGGCGTTCGGCTGCGGACCCTATGCGACCGATGCCCAGCACGTCTCGGTCGAATTTGTCCATCCGGTGATCGTGGGCAAGCGAGCGCTGCCCGCCCTCGATCTCTCGCTGCTGTTTCGCCCCTGGCTCGATGCGATTGTGAGAGCGGACGATATCGTCATGGGATTCGGACCGCCGCAAGGCGACCCGGAAATCGAGGCCGCGCTTGCGCAGGCGCGCGAACGTGGCGCGATGACGCTGGCGCTTCCCGGACGTGCGGGCTCGTATACGCTCGATCCTCCGAACGCGAATCCGTTTGTGCACCAGGAATTGATGGAGATCCTCTATCACACGCTGTGGGAGACGGTGCACGTGTTCTTTGAGCACCGCGAGTTGGGCGATGATGTGGGCGCCTCCGGGTTCCTCTACCCGTTTCTGGGCGAACGCAAACAGCAGACCGGCGACATTCCGGCTCAGGTGGCCCAATCGATTCAGATGAAAGTTCGGGACGACGCGCGTCTGCGCGAGCGCGTGGCGCGGGAAGAATCGGAACACATCGTGAACGCCGCGCAAGCGATCCATCAGCGTCTCGCGCTTGGCGGCAAACTCATCCTCTTCGGCAACGGGGGGTCGGCAACCGATGCGAACGATTGGGCCATCGATTGTGTGCTCCCACCCGCCGGATACCGGCCGATCCCGGCGATCTCGCTGTCCATGGAACCCGCCAACATCACCGCGATTGCGAATGACGTCGGCGTCGAGGTGGTTTTTCTGCGGCAGTTGATTGCCCACGCGCGGCCGGAGGACGTGGCTGTCGCCATCTCCACCAGCGGCGGCTCGCGCAACCTAATCCTCGCCCTCGAGGAAGCGCGCAAACGTGGTTTATTGACCGTCGCTCTGCTGGGCTACGATGGCGGCGAAATCCTGCGCCGCGGCCTGGCGGATTTTCCGTTGATTGTCCGCTCCGACTACATTCCGCGGATTCAGGAAGTGCAGGCGTCAACCTATCATGTTATGCGGGAAATGCTGGAGGTGATCGCCCGTGGCCAGGTATGAACTCTTCGGCACGGCTGCCTGCGCCTGGACCCGCGAAATGCGGGAATGGCTGGAATGGCAGGGGCACGAGTTCGTCGAATACGACGTCGAAATCGACAGCGTCGCCCGGGCGCGCATGATCGACCTTGCAGGCGGCCAGCGCACCGTGCCAGTGCTTGTGGAGGACGGAAGCGTAAAGCAGATTGGCTGGAAAGGGCGCGGCTGCGTCGTTTGAAATGACAACGAAATGACAAGCGCCTGCTTGATTCGCGTGCGCGGCGTGGTGCAGGGCGTCGGATTCCGTCCCTTCGTCTTTCGTCTGGCCAACGCGAATACACTTGCCGGTTGGGTATTAAATGACGACGAGGGCGTAGAGATTCATCTGGAGGGCGCCGAGAGCTCGCTGCGGGAGTTCGTTTTTTCGCTCGAATCGCAGCGGCCGCAGGCGGCGACGATCACCGCGATCGAAGTGCGGACGGCCGAGCCCGCGGGCTTCGAGAATTTCACCATTCGCGACAGCCTTCATCGCGGACCGCCAACCGCGCGAATCTCACCCGACCTTCCGGTATGCGACGCGTGTCTCCGGGAGATGTTTTCCCCCGGCGAGCGCCGCTATCATTACCCGTACATCAACTGCACCAATTGCGGTCCGCGCTATTCGGTGATCGTGAGCCTGCCGTACGACCGCTGCCACACCACGATGCGTGCCTGGGAGCTGGACAGCTACTGCGCCGCGCAATATCACGATCCGCTGGATCGGCGGTTTCATGCACAGCCGGTGGCGTGCCCGCAGTGCGGTCCGCATTACCGGCTGCTGGAGCGGGACGAAGAATTGCTCGGGGACGAGCCCGCCATTCGCAGAGCCGCGGAGCTTTTGCATGCCGGAGCCATTGTCGCGGTAAAAGGAATCGGCGGCTATCATCTGGCGTGCGATGCGCGGAACGAAACGGCGGTGGAATCGCTGCGGGTGCGCAAGTATCGCAAGGAGAAGCCGTTCGCCTTGATGCCATCGAATATTGAACGCGCCCGGGACCTGGTGGAGCTTGCGCCCGAAGCGGAATCGCTCCTGACCTCCGCCGCGCGGCCGATCGTTCTCGCGCCCGCGAAGGTTCACTTTCCCGGCGTTTCTCCCGAAAACGACGAACTGGGCGTGATGCTGCCCTACGCTCCGCTGCATTACCTGCTGTTCGACGCGGGAGCGCCGGAAATTCTGGTGATGACCAGCGCGAATCGATCGAGCGAGCCCATCGCGTATCAGGATGAAGAAGCCGTGGAGCAACTGGCGGGGATCGCCGACGCCTTCCTCGTCGGCGAGCGGCCCATTGCCCGCCGCCTGGAGGATTCGGTGGCGCGGGTGGGAGTTTTTGGTCCGATGATTCTTCGGCGCTCGCGTGGTTATGCGCCGGCCGCAGTCGCGCAGATCCCGAGCGAGCGCCCGATTCTCGCGACGGGCGCGGATCTTAAGAACACGATCACACTCGTCGTCAATGGTCAGGCGTTTATCAGCCAACACGTGGGCGATCTTGATCAGTACGAGGCTTACCAGTCGTTTCGCCAGACCATAGAGGATCTGGTTTCGATGTACGAAGTTCGACGGGAGGATCTGGTCGTGGCGCGGGATGGGCATCCGGAGTATCGCTCGTCGATCTTCGCGACGGAAATGGGTGGCGCCGCCATTCATTCGATCCAGCACCATCGAGCGCACATTGCTTCGGTTCTGGCTGAATCCGGAGCCTGGGAGAAGCGGGTGTTGGGCGTCAGCTTCGACGGCACCGGATACGGCGACGATGGCACGATCTGGGGCGGCGAGTTTTTCGCCGGGTCGCTCGCCGAAGGCTTCGAACGCGTGGCGCATCTGCGGCGTGCGGCTCTGGCGGGCGGCGACGCCGCGGCGAGACATCCGGTCCAGGCGGCCGCCGGATTTCTGAGCCAGGTCGAAGGTTTGCCGGACCTCGATTTTCCCGAACGATACCGCGCTTCACTGGAACTGATTCGCAAAAGGATACGAATATTCACGACCACATCGGTGGGCCGGCTCTTCGACGCCGCTGCCGCGTTGCTGGGCTTCACGCGAGAAGCGACGTTTGAGGGCCAGGCAGCTATGTGGGTCGAGCACATCGCGCGCACGGCGGGTCCGGCCGAGCCGTATCCCTTCCCATTCATGAATGATGAACTCGACTTCCGCCCGCTTCTCTTATCTTTGGCGAGAGATCGCCATAAAGGCAGGAATGCGGCTGAATGCGCGCGAGCTTTCCAGCGCGGCGTCGCCCACGGTCTCTGTGACGCACTCAATCCGCTGTGCGAGAAATTCGGCGTGGATACCGTCGTCCTTTCCGGCGGCGTGTTCCAGAACGAGTTGCTGCTGCATGATGCGCGGTGCATCATGGCCCCGAGCCGGCTGCATATCCGCACAAACTCCTCGGTGCCTCCGAACGATGGCGGTATCAGTCTCGGGCAAGCCGCCCTCGCCGCATTCCGGTGATTCGCCATGCATGAACTCTCGATCGCTCTGAGTATCGTCGAACTGGCTGAGGAAGAATCGGCGCGAAGGGGTGACGCACACATCAATGCGGTTCATCTGAAGCTGGGCGCGCTGGCCGGAGTGGTGAAAGACGCTTTGTGTTCGGCCTGGGAACTCGCGTGCGAAAGCACCGGCCTGACCGGAACCCGTCTGGTTGTCGAAGAAGTCCCGATTATGGTGTACTGCCCCGCCTGTCTGGCGCCGCGCCCGTTGCCTTCCATGCAATGGTTCGCGTGCCCCGAATGCGGAACGCCCGTCACTCAGGTATTGCAGGGGCGGGAGCTCGAAGTCGTGGCACTGGAGATACAGGAATGAGCCCTCAACCCCGGCTGGTGGAAGTCAGGAAGAACGTACTGAAGCAGAACGATCTGGTCGCCCGCGAGTTGCGGCAGCGTTTCCAGGACGCCGGAATATTCGTGGTAAGTCTGGTGTCAAGTCCCGGTTCCGGAAAGACCGCATTCCTTGAAAAAACCCTCACGCTGCTCAAACCCGATTACCGGGTCGCGGCACTGGTGGGGGATCTGGCAACCGAGAACGACGCCATTCGCCTGGCCAGAGCCGGGGTGCCGGTCAAACAGATCACCACCGGAACTCTTTGCCACCTCGAAGCCGCCATGGTTCGCCATGCGCTCGAGGATTGGGAACCGGATCGGCTCGATTTGCTTTTCATCGAGAACGTTGGAAACCTCGTGTGCCCTTCCTCTTATGACCT